>NZ_JBPLBG010000010.1:0-51426 GCF_054039255.1 Candidatus Harpocratesius sp. | reverse complement strand
AATTTACTAAAAGTTTAATAAAACATGCCCCCTAACTTTTTTGTTGTAAGTGGTATTCATCGATAAATTTTTAATTATTTTTGAGAAAATATTTTTGTCGGATCATTAACTTGTAAACTTAAGAATTTTTTTTTTTTTTGATAACAAAAAAAGTATTTCTTTTAAAAAAATCAACTAGAATTTAAACTTTGTAAAATTGCAACGAGTAAAATAAAGATAAACTCTGAATTTGGGAAAATAACCATAATTATTCCAGTTTGAAGATCCATTTCAATTGAAATTCCAATATTCTCCAATTTCTGCTTAATAATATCTATAATGTATTTTTCTTCTAATTCATCAGGTAATGCATCAATAGTAAAATTCACTTTAATTGGATTTTCTTCAGATTTAGTGAAAATTTTTGAATCAGGCCAATAATGAGAGCAGAAAAAATCAAAAAACTTACAATTATCAAAAATTATCCGAAAAGTTCCATTTCTAGATAAATTATTAAGATGAATATGAAATGGTTTTAAGTACTCCCCCATCACAGTGCTTAATACTTTAATGGGAAATTTTTTACCTATATGATGAAATACCTTCCCGTTTAAAACAATTTGACTCTTTCTAACAAAAGTCTGACTTATCAGATAAATACCCCCTTCTTATTACTAAAAGAATTATAAACTCTATCTACTTAAACATATCCGACAAAAACGGATAAATTTTCACATCAATAAAAATTCGATAAGAATATTAAATTACATTAATACTAATAAATGATAAATTTGAGTAAAAATCAAATTTCCAACAACAATCTTGCTCATGAATTTTTAAATAATCTTGAAATAATTCAAGAGAATACATTTATAAGAGAAAAAGAGCGCGAAAGATTGATAAAAAAGTGTTGGAAAAAAACTTTTGAATCAATTTTTAAAAAATATAAAAAAAAAATAGAGTCAACACCAAATATTCAAAAAAAAATTACATTAATTGAACATTTGGGTCAATTATATCAATTTTATCTGATAAATTCATTAAGTTTTAAAAATAATTGTTGGGAAATTACGCGAAATAAAAAGAAAAATGAAAATTTAGGTGTAATTTATACGCCAAAAGAGATAATCCAATTCATAATACAATGGATTATGAAAAAACTAATGAATAATCTTGGACAATCTACTAGTACATTAAAAGTTGCAGATATTGCATGTGGTCCTGGTCAATTTTTATTCGAATGGATTATTAAAGAGCATAATTTAAAAGAGAATTATAAATCAAATTTGTACGGGTATGATAAAGATCCAATTGCAATTCAAATTGCCCAATTATATAAATGGCAAAAACTCAAAATTCTTAAGACAGATTCTCTATTCGATAGTAATCTAGAACAACCAAATCAGTTTGATATTCTTATAGGAAATCCTCCTTATATTAAATCTAGCGCAATAGATGATAATTATTGGCAGAAATTAAAAGCTAAATATAAAAGTACTTATCAAAAATTTGATCTTTCAGTTGTTTTTTTAGAGAAATGCTTGAATTTAATTAAACCAGGAGGTATTTGTGGATTAATCATCTCAAATAAATGGTTAATATCCAAATATGGCTTAAAAATAAGAAAAATGTTATTAACTCAAGTACAAATCCTTGCAATTATCGATCTCTCTCAATTATCCGTATTTTTTCAAGTTTCAACCTACCCTATTTTATTCTTTTTTAAAAAAAAAATTGAAAATGATTCAATCAAAGAAGAACAACAATTTTCTAACACTTTTTGGATTGAATTATTTCATTTAAAAAAATTAAGTGAATTATCAGATATATTATCAGGAAAAATTCAAGGATTTCGAATTCAACAAAATTATTTCTATTCAACACCTCAATTTGCATTTATCACTAATATTTCAGAGAATGAAATGAAATTTCTTTCTCATTTTTGGAATCTACCTCCAAATTCTTATTTCTTTTTAGGTGACTCTTTAAGTCCTTATACCTTACGAAAGGGAATTCATACCGGAAACTGCCGACAAAAATTAATTTATTCAAATACTCAAGATAAATATGAAATGAATCCAAATTTCAAGCCTTTAATTACCAGTCGCCAGAAAATTGAGAGATATAGGATATCATGGCAAGGATTATGGATAAATTATGATAATAATGTATTTGATAAAACTAAGGGAGATTATGGATCATTACGAGATAAATGGATTTTTGAAGCATGTCCTAAAATTTTTATAAAATTATTTGGAATTAGGCTTAAAGCAGCGATAGATTTCTCCCGGTATTATGTAAACAATTCAGTAATTATTCTTCTTAGAAAAGACCAAAACTTTTCTTTCCCTAAAAAACAGAAAAAGCTTTTTCTATCAAATACAGTATTTCAAAACATTGAACAAGAATTTTACTTTTTACTTGGAATATTAAATTCAAATTTAATTTCAGATTATTATCGTTTAATATTCAAACATACTCATGTTCGGGGTAATTATCTTCAATTTTATATTAATGATTTATCAAAAATTCCTATAATCATTATAAACAAAAATAATTTCAAAATTGCACAAGAGATTGCGCGTTTGTCCAAAAATCTTGTAAAATTATATGAAAACTATAATGAAAACAACCAATTAATTAATGAAAAAGAAAAGATAATTGAAAAAAGAGTACAAATACTATATGGAATAACGAGCTAATTTATAAAAAGAGATCAACTAATGGAATAAGATCCTCTCTGAATTTTCTAATTCCTAATACTTCTTCTCTTAAATCTGTAGTTAAAACCCATAAATAGACCATACCGCTATCTGATGATGTAATATACTCAGAAATAAAATGTAAATTATTTCTTTTGTAATTTAATTCATAAAAATCTTCGCGCTGTATTCCAGTAGTAAGATGGAAAAGATAAAGATTTTGTAGATATGCTGCTGAATTTTTTAACATTTCTTCTTCTTGATGAGTTTCTCCATAAGAACCAAAAACTAATCCAGTAGAAGATATTAACACACAAGCCCGAGCTTTAATATCCTTTGTATATGCTTTCAAAAGCTCTTGAATTATTCCTCCTGAAGTAGAAATTTTCTTTAATGCTAATGAAAAGAGATTTTCAATGGAATTTCGCTCGTATATTGAGCTTACAGCAAATCCAACATCGAAATTTGATGAAATTTTCTCAATTTTATCAATTAATTCAAGCCGTTGTTCATTTAATTTTTCATCATTTGCAATATCAGGATCTAATTTTGAAAACACAACTAAAACAGGAATAATTAAATTATACTTTTCAAAAGTTGTTAAGATTTTCTTGAAATAATTCAAGGATTCTTCATATCTATCCGGATCTTGTATATCAATAATGTAAATCATCATATCTGCACCAGTAAAATACATATCTGCCTTTTCAAAATACTGGTCTTGATATTGACTTTGTCCTCCAAAGTCGAATGCAACCAACTCATATCCAAGAATATTTGTATTTTGGCGCTGTAAACCCCGCGTAGGGAGTAATTCTTTTATTGCAGAATATTTTTCAGATAATGCAGTAAGTGCAGAAGTTTTTCCTGCATTTCCCAATCCTAAAAAGATAATTTTCTTTTTCCCTTCACCATGTTCAGCGATTTGGGTCATATACCAAAAAATCAATTCACAAATCATAGCTAGTTTATTGGTATCATCTGGATTTAATCCTTCCAATACAAGAGGTTCACGATATTTTGCTAAATCTTTTATAGAGACCAGATCTAACTCTTCAAAGAAGGGTTCCCATTGAGGATTCCAAGCATTTAAAGTACTGAAGGGAAGATCTAAAACATCAGTTGGTTTTTTAATCGAAGTAAAATCAACCCCATCTTTGAAAAACGACTGGATTTTTGTAAAGAAACTCGGTTGTTGATCCATTTCGTAGTCACTTTTGTCAATGAGTGATCTTTGAAAAATCTTCTCTTTTAAAGAATAAGAAAAAAGAAAAATCGGAGAAGTGACTTTTAGGTGAGTTAAAATTTTTCATTGGAAATCTAATCTACACTAAATTCTTTAAGAATTGAGAGATAATAATAATATATCAAAATTCACTAACATGATTTATATGCCTGAAACGATCTCCGAAGCTATTGTATTTCTATTAGATGCGTCACGATCGATGTTTCGCACAGATTATAGCCCTAATCGTCTTGATGCATGCAAATTGGGAATTATTGAATTCATTCAGGCACGTTTATTAAACGATAGCGAAAACTCAGGAGCATCAGCTTTCGGATTGGTGGTTGTAAAATCACAAGCAAAAAAAATTTTTGATTTTACTGATCTTGCTAAATTAGATGAGTTTTCTAATTATTTACCCGATTTAGTTTGTAGTGGAAAAAGTGCTTTGGGTGAAGGTTTGGGAATGGCAATTAAAATTTTAATTGAGGATATCCGAACGAATGGAGCACGAGTTCCACGTATTTTCATTTTTTCAGATGGAGCATATACTCTCTCAAAAATTGATCCCTTAAAAATGGCATCTCTTGCAAATCAACTAGGAATGAAAATAAATGCAGTGCAACTCGGAGAGGTGCAAGCTTACAGTATTTTAAAGCAGATAACTGAAAAAGCAAATGGGCAATTTTTACATGCAAAAAATACAGAAAATATCATTCGTTTTGTTCAAAATATTGCACAAAATAATTTTCTTCCACCAGGAAGTTCAACGGATTCATCAAAATCTAGAATTCCACAACCAATTCTTAAAAAGATTGCATCACCCTTATTGACTGAAGCCCAAATGACCAAAGGATCTAAAGATCAGCAAGATTTAATTGCCCGACTTCGAGGAACCAAATCATACGAAAAATGTTCAATTTGCTTTCAAACTAACGATCCAATTTCAAAAACAGATTTCAGTATTAGTGGTGCTTATTGCCCAAACTGTGGTACTCCTATGCATTATTCATGTGCAAGTTTGTGGGCTAAAAATCAGAATAAAGAAGGTGATGGTACAATATTTCGTTGTGTTCATTGTCTTTATTTATTAAAAATACCTGCTTCAATTAAGACTGCAGTACAAATGCACCAAAATCTAAAGCAAGAAATGAGAAGCGAAGGAATGCAAACTAAAACTCAAACAGTCCAAGCATCTGTTTATTATGCTAGGGATTTAGGAGATGAAGCATTATATTCTGCTTGTCCTGTATGTTCAGGAATTTTTGAAGAAGATGAAAAAGTAATCAAATGTGGTAATAGAACTTGTAATGCAATTTATCATGTTAAGTGCTATGATAAGTTGAAAGATCACCAGTGTAAAGTTTGTGGCTCGAAAATGGTGAAAATGTTCTGAATATCGATTTCACCTACCAATATGTGCATCAAAAATGGACAAAAATTCTTCTCTGCTGCCTTCTTTAAAGATTGTATTCTTATACAACACAATCTCACCTTTGGTTTTGCGTTATTTGAAAAAAAAGTTTCACGCTTTTCCAAATATAGAATTAATTATTCCTAAATCCCTATCTTTAGAAGATATGATTCCATTAGTAGAAACTGCAGATGTATTAATTGGGTGGAAGTGTTCTTTAAAATTATTAAAAAGAGCAAAAAAGTTAAAATTATACATCACTCCGTATACAGGAGTAAGCTACCTAGTTGAAACTTTTAAAAAGCTTTCAACCCCTCCATCCTTTCCAATTGTTAATGCTCACGGAGCGGCAATATTAATCGCACAACATGCAGTAGCATTATTATTTGGAATTCTGAATCATTTAGTTATTCATCATAATGAAATGTTGGAGGGAAAATGGATTCCAGGCGGAGAAGGTGTAGAAGAGCAATTTCCATCAATTCCAATTATGGGAAGGAAAATTGGATTGTTTGGTTACGGCCAAATCAATCAAAAAGTGCACAAATTACTCCAAGGATTGCCTGTTGAATTCCATATTATGAAGAGAAATTGGAATTTTGACCAAAATGATTCATTTCCTACTCTAATTCACACTTATATCCCAAAACAACTTGATTTATTTATGAAATCAATTGATACATTAATAATTGCTGCACCATTAACACCTCAAACGAAGAATTTGATAAAAATGAAGCATTTACGTTTATTGGGAAAGGAAGGAATAATTGTGAATGTTGGACGCGCAAAAATCATCAATGAACGAGATTTATTTAATGCGTTAAAAGATGGTATTATATCACGAGCAGCTTTAGATGTATGGTATATTTATAATCCAAAACCCGATAAATTTAATCGATTGTGGCCTTATTCTTATCCCTTTAATACTTTGAAAAATGTATTGTTATCCCCTCATAGAGCAGATTCACCTTTTGATGATTTGCGTCGCTGGGACGATATTATTGAAAATATAATAAAAGTTGCATCAGGAAAAAAAGATTTTATTAATCAAATTAATTTGGAACTGGGATATTGATTATGAATTTTAAAATTGATGCATATCGAGTACAATTCGATCAAATTCAATTTATTGAAAATAATGAAAAAGTAAAGCAAAACTGCCAACTTCCTTACAAGGGTCATAAAGATGGATGTCCAAATTTTGGATTTAATTGGAGCTGTCCACCATATAGTTCAACAATTAAAGAGACTCGAGCAACACTTTCTACTTATCAGTACTTTTGGCTTATTCGCATTAAAATCTCTGTTTATTCTCATCCAATAAAAATATGGTCAAAGATCAAAGATTCAAAGCAATTTGAATTAATTACAGACATTTTGAATGATTTTCTTGAAAAATTTCGTGATTCTCATGCCATGGAAACAATTTATTTTTGCTCAGAATGCAGAATTTGTAAAAAAAAGGGATATAAATGCACTTGTCCAGATGAACCGTGTAGATATCCTAACAAGATTCAATTTTCTCCAGAATCTGTTGGAATTGATATATTTAAAACATTTCGTGAATTAAAATTGGAAATTGAAGAATTTCCAAAAGAATTTCTCCAAAGAGTAGGTCTTATTGCTTCTAATGAAATTTTGAATTTTCCTAAAATCATTAAAAAATACCAATTACACAGAAAAATATTATCAAAATTTGAAGAATAAAAATATCATTAATAAATAATTAATTATAGAGTGTAAATAAAAAAAAAAAACAAGTTTTTATTTTGCAATTTTAGTTAATTAATCAAATCTAATTATTTATACATCAACACTGTGAATAGGTGAGTATTTTTTGCAGTGCTGTAAATTAATTAGTGCGAATAAGTCTATTCAGCAGGTTTAATATTCATATATTTCATTTTTTCATCCATCGAGAGGATTCGAAATTGCTTAGATTCAGTATCGATACATCCGATTTGAATGGTTTCATCTTCTATTTCCTCTTCAGTAGATTCTTTTAAGACTTGAATTCCCATTTTAATTAACTCATCTAAAGACATCTCATCTTTAAGCGATTTATTGAGTTTTTCACGAGCATCCTCCGCATTTCTTCCCATGGCAGTTCCTTTCCATGCCCAGTATGTTCCACTTGGCGACGTTGTCATAACTCGGGGCATTCCATCGGGATCTACTCCAATGATTAATAATGCAGAGCCAAAGGGTCTGACTCCCCCATGTTGAGAATATTGCTGTTTAATATCAGCTAATTTTCGAGTAATCGTTTGAATTCGAACTGGTTCATTGTAAGTTAATCGATGAACTTGACATTGTACTCGTGCATAATCTACAAGAATTCGAGAATCTGCATGAAGACCAGAAATACTACATCCAATATGTTGGTCAATCTTGAAAATTTTTTGAATAGTTGATGGATCCATTAATTTACTAAATTTTTTCCGCGTAATAATAGCTGCGCCTGATTTTGATTTAATTCCAATACAAAGCGTTCCTCGGCGCACTGCTTCTAATGCATATTCTACTTGATATAATCGTCCTTCGGGTGAAAACATGGTGATCGATCGATCGTAGCCTGCATCATCGCCCTTTCTCATCATAGTTTCTTAAGCCTCTAGAGTATACTTCATTACTTATTATAGAGAATAATGAATATAAGTGTAAAAAATTTTGGGCTATTATTGAAAAGAACTTCTTTATATTAGAGAAAGTTGATAACAACTAATTTTCTATATAACATCTTGAAACCATCGACTTAGCCAATAAGCCCTCTAATTCCTCTAAGTTTTATATTGTGATTAATTTTAATACTTAAATTTTATTGAAACATTGAAACGTCATATTAAAAATTCAGTAGGAAATTGATGGCTATGGATTGGGACAATGAATCTTTTGAGAAAGAAATAGAAATTGAACGTGCAAACGAGATTATTCAAGAAGCACTCGAACTTTGTCAAAAAGGAAATATTAAGGCAGCCATCTACCTTACTATGCGTGCTATTGAGATTTACTTGAATATTGGTGTTTATCTTCAAATATCTCCTGCATTTAATCAATTAGTTACTTTTGTTCAAAAAGAAACAGAAATTCTATTAATCATGGAAAAAGTCCAAAATATTATTGTTGAACTTGAATACTTAGATCTTCAAGAAGAAATCGCAAAATTGAAACTAGTTTTATCTGTATTAGCATATAAACAAGAAAACTTTCACACTGCAGCCAACCTTTACCAAGAAACAGCAGATCTTTTTTTTTCGATAGATCCGGAAGAATATCGTCAAGCAAGTGCAATGTTTTTACTTCGAGCTGCAGAATGTTTTGAAAAGATTAATCGAATGGAACGAGCAAAAAGATTAGTGTTTGAAGCAATACAGATGAATAATACAAGTATTTTCGATTATCCTAATCATTTTCAAATTTTAATTAAATTGATTCAAACTAAAAAATATGAACTAGCTGTAAAAGAACTTAGAGAAATTGCGAAGTTTTTCAGAGATCTCTGCCAAGGTCTGAAAAATGTTGAAGAATTTAGCCAAACATTCGAGTATCTAAAAAATAATGTGTTAACTCGACTAATCCATATGATTTCAGAATTTAACCTTTTGAAAATGATGTGCTATCGACATTTAGGAATGATCGAACAAGTAAAAAATCAAGCTAAGAAATCTATCGATGATTTAAAAAGATCGATTAAAATTTTCAAAGGTGAAATCAAAAAATCTCATTATACTTCTGCAGATTTGCAACATCTAACTTTCATTGTATTTCTTTTGCAAGTTTTTCAAGAATTCGCAGATTATCAAGTCGAAGACCCAAGAGATCTACTTCTTAGAGATGTTCCAAGAGAAATTCGAGAAGTTATTCAAAAACTTGATTTTTTCAAGTATACGGTTCAAATTGTAGAATTTGATTTACGACAATGTATAGATCTTTTCGAAGACCTACCATTCTCGCACATATTGGCACCTTTTCGTAATTTTATCCAGCTATCATTAAAACAATTAAATATTGATTGCTAAAAGATAGAAAAAAAATTTAAAAAAGTCTAAAAAGCAGTTGATGGCACTTTGTGCGAATAAGTTTTTTTTTCTATGAATTATTCTATTCTAAAGGTTTTCCATGCGTCTTAGCAAGTTTTTCTTCTATTCGTTCCCGATGAATGGTATTATAGGTGCAAAAAGGAATTTCTAGAACTCTTTTTCCTTCAGGATCATCGGGATCTAAAACCCCATAATGAACCACACATTTTTGAACTCGTGCTACATCCAAGTCATAAGCGTCTTGAAAATGCATACATCCAACGAATAACATCCCATGTTGTAACATTTGTTTAGATTTCTCAATCCGAACATCATTTAAGAAATTCAAAATATAACGATACATTGGATCATTCATAATTTTAGAAAGATTGAGATTCTTCACGTATTTTAACGCACCTATACCCCAATACAATTTCATAAAATTTCTGTATGCAATATCAGTCATTTTGTCAGAAAAATCAGTAAGCACATCAAATGCTCGCTCAATCCCGAGTGTATAGGCAAATGTTTTAAGACCGAGTAACCACTTTGAAGGTTTTGGAATTTCTCTTTTAAGGACCATATCCCAGCATTGATTTGACCAAGAAATAAAACCTTCAACATCTATCAGATCTTCCATAGCAACCCATTCGCCATCTTGAATCGGCATAAAAGTTGCCCACCCGCAATCATCATGCGCAGAAATGGACCATCTGGGTAAATTGGAAAACCATACTAATAATTGAGTCAATTTACTTGAAATAGCCAGAGGATAAAACTTAGTAATCTTGTCATCAGTAACTTTTATAATTTCATCAATTAAATCGCTGGCGGTATATCGCATATTCATTAAATCTTCTAAAGTAATTCTTCCACATAATGAAACTGGTTGAAAGATAACCCCACCTATAATATCATTATTTTGTTTAGCATATTCCAAAATAGGCCCAATTTCATGGTCGTTTACTCCTTTGGCGATTGTAGATACTAAAAATATTCCATCAAGACCAACTTCTCGGCAATTATCTATCACTTGCTGTTTGATATCAGTTAAATCCTTTCCCCGAATTTTTTCATATATTTGATGAGATTGCCCGCTTGACGCATCCCATGAAAGATATATTGCCCCCAATCCCACTTCTTTTAGTTGTCGGCAAAATTCTTTGCTTCTTGCCATTCGAATTCCATTTGTATTCAACATTGTGTGGGGAAAACCTAAATCATTTGCTTTTTTAATAATATCAAGAATTCTTGGATGAAGGGTAGGCTCTCCGCCTGAAAATTGAGCAATAACAGCATGATAAGGTCTTTGTTTAATAAAATGTTCCATTATTTTTACAATTTCATTATATGAGTATTCAACAATTCGCCCAGCAGCATTTGAATTAGCGAAACAAATTGGACAATTTAAATTACAACGATTTGTTATATCAATAATCATTAAATTTGCTGCAGATTGATGTTTATCACATAATCCACAATCATATGGACAACCTTTTTGTGTTGGAATTTTTAAGATATTTTCAGGTGTTGTAGAGAAATTAGAATCTAGTTGCACCGCCTCATGGTTTTTCCATTTATAATATTCAGGATTATTAGAAATTTTGTCCATAAATTCTCCGTGTTTTGGACATTTTTTTCTCATTAATACCCAGTTAGTGTCTGGATCCACAAAAATTTCGGCGGGAATGGTTTCCATACATTCTGGGCAAACAGATGTGGTCTTTCTGAGAATTTCAACCATAACAATTACCTAGTTTATCTAGTGTTTAAGAATTACTTCTTTACTATGAGGGAGCGATAAAAATGAACGCTTACGAAAGTATGTGAGCGGATTATTCCCTTGATATTAGATTTAAGTAATTCGTGTTTTGATTAAAAGTTTTTCAGTTATGAGTTATAGTTATTTTTGAAAAAGCGGACGTCTTTGAAAAAAGGTTCTTATCCATCTATATCTTCGCTGAAAATGTTCGATTTCTTTGGGTGATAATTGTGATTTTACCCGGCTCATCGCTTGTTGAAGAAGTTCATGTTCTTCAGGATCATGGAACTTCACACCCATCTGATATACAATTGAATATAAAATAAGTGCAGAATAATAATCTTTATTTTTTTCAAATAGTACCCCTTTTCGAAAAATTTCATCTTTTCTAGCAAAGAATTCGGATTTGTTCAAAGATTTACGACCACGAAGAAATACTTCTTGAAAGTCTTTTAATGTTCGATTAATATAATGTAAAATTGGTAAAGATTCAAGATTATCAAGGTTTTCTTCAGAAGGAATTGAAATTTCTTCATAACTTTCAAGATCTATATTACTTAATTCATTTTTTTTTGAATTACTTAACTCAAGATAATTTGGAGGAATGTCCACTTTAGGTACGCGTAAAGTGGTAATATTATCTAAGGAATCTTGAGCAGAATCTATTTTTTCATAATCTTCCAATTTAAACGTTGATTTTAATAAGGGAATACTTTTCATTGAATCGTATACAGCGGTATGTTTGAGATATTTATTAGCAAATTTCCTACCAAACAGAATAACAATAGGTATTCCAATAAGAACAATCCCTGCAATAATTATAATGGGTATAAAGATCTGTTGAAAAATATTACGGGTGATTTCTATTTGAATTCTGAATGAATTAGGCAAATTTGTTCTGGATTCAGGAAAGCTAATACTAATTATTATATAATCAAATTGATCCTTTTTAGGAACATCAAAACCTGAAAGTGTGAAAACGGCATTTTCATCTGTATAGAGCGATTTCTTAATAGTATTATTAATATTTTTACCAACAAAAACAATTTTTGCAGATATTTCTTGATTTACAGCTGGCCATTCATGAGTACCATTATTGAATCGAATTGAGCCAGAAAATTCAAAAGGTTCTTGTTCAACTACATTAATAAGGTCATTGTAATCAAACAATATTGCCCATTTTGGTATAATCTTTAATTCTATTTGGTTAAATTGTTGAGGAGCCAAGTTGGTTGTGTTGGCAAAAATTCTAATTTGATATGAATTCAAAGAAATTAAATTGCTTATTAGGAAATTTGCCTGATAATAACCAAAAAGCGAAGAAGTAAGAGTGAAACGAGTAAGATTTGTAACGGCCAAATTATTGGTTGTATCATAAATATATCCCAAAATTGAACCGAAATTGAATGGTAAAATACTATTGGGGTCATCTAAATAAGTAGCTTGATATTGATATTTAATTTTTATAGTAAAAAGCGAATTAAATTGCTCAAATTCTTGCAAAATAACATGACCTGAATCTAATACTTTGGAAGAATAGGCGTTTGATTCAATAAACTCAAGATATGTTGGGGGTGCGATGATTTCTATTGATATTTCCCGAAATTGAGATTCACATTTAGAAGTGGTATTTTGACATTTAAGAATCAAAGACAGCGAATGTTCTCCCAAAAAATCCATATAACTGAAAGGATCGGTGTAGATACGCAAAAAAAAGTTATTATAACTATTATTTTCTTGTTCAGAATCAAACAACCACCAAGAAGAATCGATTAAAATCTGATCAACATAAATAGAAATATTAAATGATGAAGGTGAAAATGACTTTCCTAAAGATTCACCAGAAGAAGTATACCATTTTCCATGAATAGTTAGACTTTGATTGAAATATATTTGAGAATCGCTTATTGTATAAAAAAATGTAGTATTAATAAGGATAAAAACTTGTACAGTGCAAGTTACGGTACGAAATTTATAATGAGAAAAGGTGATTGTTAAATTAACGTTAGTTCCAGCACGATAGTAATCTGGGTTAGCATAAAGATCAAAGAAATATCTGTCTGTATCATATCGAATGGAATAATTTCCCGCCAACCAAGAGAGGGTAATATTTGCATTTGAAATAGATGTATTTTCAAGAGAATTATAAAGTACCCATAGTGAATCATCCTCATTAAAAGAATTAATCTTCACATCAACACTTTTCTGTGAAAGTATCAAGGTAGCGAATTCTTTAAGGAAATAATGGACCAGAAAAGAACCTGCAGAAGAACCATTATTCCACCATATTCGTGCAGTTAAAAAGTTACTATTTACTCGATCAGAAATAACGTATGAAGGGAAAGAAAGTAGATGTGTTGTCTCATTTGCTAAAGCGGATGTAGTTGAATGATTATAGTCAAGAAAATCAGCCGCGGTAAGAATATATGAAGAATCACTTTCAAAAAAGGAACCATTTGTCTGCCACCATGAAAGTGACACTGTCATTTCATTTCCCAAAGTGTTACAGTATGGATATATTTCATCCATTGCACTATAATACTGTCGACTGGGCGAGATATTGAAAAGAATTGGTTCATTATCAGATAGTGCAACAATATTTATGGATTCAGAAGAGAGGGTCGAATTAATCCAAAGATTAGTCCCAGTGCATGAAAATGATGAATTGTTTTCAGGAGTAATTGTAATATTTCGCCAATTTTGAGGAAAATAGATCTTGTATCTAAAAGAAGAGTTATCAAATACAAGTAAAGTTGAATTAATTATCGGAATAGCGGGATCTATAGATGAAATCCATTGAACTTCACTACTTAGAGAAGGAATTATAAATTGAGTCAAATTACTGAATTTTTCTTCGTGAATTATTATACTTAGGGAAAAATTAAAGAAACAAGATAAATTTGCTTGAAAAAGGATAGTAAACTGCCCAAATAACACGGGCCAAGGACCCTCACCATCAGATTCAGAATTAAATTGGACTTGAAGCGGATTTCCTGAAAAATTCCTGATTGATTGGAATCCATCTTGATCAAAAAGCCTTGCATTAACATTAATATCTGAGATATTCAAAGAAGAATATTCAAGGTACTCAATATTATAAAGAAAATTTTTATTGTATGGTTGCCATTGCGTTCCATTCTCGCTAACAAGTGGATTTTGACTTCCATCAACATTGGAAATTGTTGTATACAAATCAAAATAGTTAGTTGGTGGGCTCAATTGCAACATTGAAGCGTTAATCACAAAATAATATTCACCAGGACTGAGAAATAGGGAAAATTCAGTAAAATCGAAAGCATGCCATGAATGAATAAGTTGAACTTCATTAGGGAAGCTTTTTACTGCTAATGGGATAGTTAAATTTGGTCCTGTTCCATTACTTGGAAAAATAGATATCTCAAAATTTCCTAACACACTTGAAAAAGCACAAAATAGATGTAATTTTTGAAGATAAATATCTGATTGAATTGTAAAATTCACGCTTGCATAAGAATACACAGAAGATTTATGGAGAGTAATTTTAGGATTATCAATTGTGCCGATCTGTTCCAAAACTGCTGTGGAATATGAATTATTTGTATGAAAAATAGAAAAATTAAGATTTTGATAAATAGTTAAATTTGAATAAATTAGGGTCAAATTGACTAAATGTTGGCCCGAGTCGGAATTGGAAAAATTATGTGCATATGAATAATTTTGGTAATTTGCAAGACTTGAAAAAGTGTGAACCAGTAAATTATCAATATAAATTTGTGCCTGGCTTATAGGTGCATTTTCAAAAGATGTAATAGTGAAATTAATCCAGTTCAAATATCTGTTTTCACTGGGAAGTGATGTATTTACAGAATTATTGGTATAGACTATTGTATATGTAGGATCTCCGATAATAGATTCATTTATAGGCAGAACATGGGTTGTACTCTGCCATAGATCATCAATAGTTATATTTAATGAAGTCACTTTATTATCAGCAGGCAGAGAAAAATGAACTTCTGTTTGATTATTTAAAATTTCAGAAAGTGAAACAAAATTGGAGTAGTTTCCTTTTCCATTAATGGATGTCGTATAATTTATTGGTGAACCTTTTCCAGAAAATGAAGAATTTAACAGATATAAGCCTTCATTTTGATTATTATTTTTATTTATCGCAATATTTAGATCATTTGATATTTCTGAACTGTTAGAATTATTTTCATTTAAGTGTGTATTCTTCAAAGTAGAAAGATCTGAGTTAATCTTAAGACTCTTTGAATATGAGGAAGAATTATTAATGCGATTAAGATCGGCAAGATCCACAAGAGTATGGGATGAATTACTCTTAATTTCAACAATATTAAAACAAATTAAACTTGAGAAAAAAATAAAACTCACAAATATTCCAAAATATTTTTTCCTTTCCACCACACTCATATACACAGTTAGAAAAAATTCCTTAAATTTGTTTGGAATAATGGTGAACTTTTCATATGAAGCGCATACTTATAATGAAAAATAAATAGAAGGAAGAATTCAACTTCGTACCAATTAAAGATGGGAGATGGAAAAATACTGATTAATCAAAAGATAAAGGAACGCATGCTCAAGTTAAAATTAACTAAGCTTGATCAAAAATTAGAGCATGAATTAATTCGTTCTTTTCGTTCTTTCTCTGAACAAGTGAAAGAAGATATTAATGCAATTGATGATTCACCTCAACTGCTAAATATTATTCGCATCGGATCAACATTTAGAGAATTGTGTGATAAAATAGGTGAAGATAAAGATCATTTTAGCAAGTTTTTTCGGTTTTTAGACGAAGTTCGTTCACAAGATCGACAGATGGAAGAAAAGATTGAAGCCTTTAAGCGAAAATATGATTTCTCAAATCCATCTAAGTTTCGGGTAGAAATATCAGTTAAAACTCAAGATATTCTTTTATATTTTCAAAATTTGATTTCCATTTATGATGATTTTCAATCCCAGAAAGAAGAACTCAAACAATCTTTTATAGATAATGATTCTTCATCATATAATCAAGAGAAAAAACAGTATTTATCCTTTTTTCAAAACAAGATTCAAGTAATCAAACAAAAAACCCGTTTGATCACCCATCTTTCACCTGATGTAGTAGAACAATTGGATGATTCATCATCCCAATTTTCTCGTACTATCTCAAGTGCTTATTATTTAGTTCATCCTGAACAAAAACCAGAGAATCGCAGATTAATTCAAGATTTTAAAAAATCTTCATCTTCAGATATCTTAGATTCCTTCAAAAAGCCACTTCCTTTTCAACTTGAAAAAGCAATATTACGAACTTTTATTAAGAATTTAGAAAATAAAATGAAGGACTTTGAATCACAAGGATTTATTGCGCACATTCGTTCATTTGCACCTCTTATTTTTGCCAAATATGAGGAAATGGTCAATAATTTTGATAATTCAAATATTTTTACTTTATACTTTGAAGAAAAGCTCCAATTAAAAAATATTGTTAGAAAAAATTACCGTGCACTTGAAGAATGGTTGGAACGTGTTAATCGTAAATATGGTGAAGATCAAGGTGATTCAAAAATAGAACCACCTGTTAATCCAAAAATTCTTAAATCTTTCTTAACAGAATACCAAATTAAGCGCGATCAACTGCAGAATCAAAGGAAAGATCGAAGAATTTATCATTATATTCTTAATCAAAAGAAATTGGAGGAGAAAAATGAGAAAAAAGAAAGTAGAGAGAGATTAAATGTAAAGAAATCAGAAAAAAATGAAGAGCAAATTAAGAACGATCCAGATAAGCAAGAAAAATTAAAAAAAGCTAATAATAAATAAATAAAAGAAATAATTGAAAAAAGTAAGAAAAAAAAATAAAAAATCTTTCACCTTATCTTCGTTTACGATATACAGGGATGACAATTGCTACGATCGCAACGAAACTTATTCCACCAAAAATCGGTGTTGTGTATCCAGGAATGCTACTAAAATCTAAATTCGAGAAAGAATTTGTATTATTTCCCGTAGGAGAAGTTCCAGTATCATCATCTCCTGAAGGTGTTGTATCGTCTGAAGAACTTGATTGTGAGTCTATTTGAATTTCCAAATTATACCATCGAAATCCATCATCTCCACCTACTAAAAGGATTAAATCTTGTTCAACATTATTAGAGAACCATAAATACAATTCTCCGTCACTAGATGAATAATCACTTACTAAAGTCGAACTTCCGTCAGAACTCATCAATTCAGCAAAGAAAGATCCCATCGAATCGCATGTTATCCGAATAGTAATATTTCCAACTGGAACATGGAATCGATAGTAGTCTTGATCTCCTTGAACCAAATCATTCCATTGTCCTGGAGCATCGATCCAAGCAGCATTTTGAGGTTCATCATTTTCCTCTGCCCAATCATCTTGTGAATTTTCATCTTGCCACCAGATATTTAAATCATACTGATCACCAATATCAGGCCCTGAAACTCGGATATATTCACTGGGATAATCCCCAGCTGCTGTCCAGACTAACTCTTTTCCGTCACTATAATCAGTAACAACATAACCATGTAGGTTTCCATATTGATCTATTAGTTCAATGTTCAAATCAGTATTATATCGATCAAAAATGATATAAACATGGACAGTCTTTCCTGAATTTACTCCTGGAATCTGGAACCAATCTTGATCAAATTGATAAAATGATGAATAATATCCCCAATCAAGCCATTCAGCATCAGATTGAATATCATTTTCTTCAGCCCAGTCATCTCCACCAAAAGAGACTTTCGTTTCTAAATTATACCAATCTCCATAGTTAGGTCCTAAGACTCTGATGTAAATATATTGCCCTACTCCAGGGTCTGAAAATTCTGCATAAATATAATCATCTGAATAGATACCATTAGCTAACCAATCACCATTAGAATCCCACAAAGAAAGTGAAGGTGTCCATGCATTATTATCAAACCATATCGAAACTGTAAAGAAATCACCAGGTTCTAACCAAACATAATACCAATCATCATCCCATTGATATAAATCGGGATAATAATTATTGATATCAAGCCATCTTGATGACCATTGTTCATCATTTTCTTCTGCCCAATCATCAGAAACGGAATTATTCTCCCACCATAGATCCAAATTGTACCAATCTCCAGAATTTGGTCCATAGACTAAAATATAGAGATATGAATGATATTCTTCTGGTTTGAATATAATTTCTTTTGAATCAACATTTGAATAATAATTATAACTCAGTATCCAACCTGATTCATTGTATAAATTGATATATAGCTCAGTATCGTTTGTATCAAATTTCAACACTACATGAAGTGTTTGATCAGTGCCCATTCCTGGAATTTGATACCAATCATCATCCCATTGATTTAGACCAGAATAATAATCCCATCCAAGAGGATATGCTTCACCTATAAAATCATTTTCTTCTGCCCAATCATCAGAAACGGTATTATTTTCCCACCAAACATTCAAATTGTACCAATCTCCAGAATTTGGTCCGTAAACTAAAATATAGAGATATGAATGATATTCTTCAGGTGTGAAAATAATTTCTTTTGAATCATCGTTTGAATAATAATTATAACTCAGTATCCAACCTGATTCATTGTATAAATCGATATATAACTCAGTATAATTTCTATCAAAATTCAACACTACATGAAGTGTTTGATCAGTACCCATTCCTGGAATTTGATACCAATCATCATCCCATTGATTTAGACCAGAATAATAATCCCATCCAAGAGAATATGCTTCACCGATAAAA
Organism: Candidatus Harpocratesius sp.; assembly: GCF_054039255.1. Lineage (NCBI taxonomy): Archaea > Promethearchaeati > Promethearchaeota > Promethearchaeia > Promethearchaeales > Promethearchaeaceae > Candidatus Harpocratesius > Candidatus Harpocratesius sp. The sequence continues at coordinate 32,565 of NZ_JBPLBG010000010.1, read as the reverse complement.
TCATTTTCTTCTGCCCAATCATCAGAAACGGAATTATTCTCCCACCAAATATCCAGATTGTACCAATCTCCAGAATTTGGTCCAGAAACTATAATATATAAATATGAGTGATATTGTGCAGGATTAAACGTGATCTCTTTTGAAAATTCATTTTCATAGTAATCAACAGTTAATAGATAGCCAGTTTCGTTATATAATTCAAGATATAAATTAGTTTCGTTTTTATCGAAATTTAATATTACATGAAGCGTTTGATCAGTATCCAAACCTGGAATCTGATACCAATCATCATTCAATTGATATAAATCCATATAATATCCAAAACCAAGACTATAAGCCGAATAGATGAAATCATTTGGTTCTGCCCAATCATCGCCGGATGATTCAATGATAAAATTTAAATTATACATAGTGTAATCACCAGCAACTTCAATGTAGTAATATTGGGAATAATTGCCATTCACGAAATTGATCCACATCGCACCATCCCACATTTTTGTTGCATTTATCACTAAATTACTGTATTGATCGTATAATTCAAAACTGACATTTACCCATGAATCATAATATAAATAGATAGAAATGTTGTCATTTCCATTCACCCAAATAGCGTACCAATCTGCTTCATCGTTAAGAACTAGATGATCATAATAGTTTGGAACTAATTCTGGAGCTTCTCCGATGTAATCATTATCTTCCCAACTGTCTTCAACCAATTTTATTGAAAGATTGTAGAATCCAGGTTGTGGACTCATATATCCATTGGTGCTATAAATCTGAATTTTGTACTGTTCATATCCATAACAATAGAAACTAAAATTTTCAGAATTTCCTACTCCATATGATCCTCCAATTGAATTATTGTTACCATCATACACGGTGAAATCAAGGTCATTTTCAGTATGATTGAAATATGCTTCAATTTCTATTAATGTTCCATTGTATCCATCGAATGTGAACCAATCTTCATCAGCAAGCGATAGATAAGTATAATATCCATATCCAATATAGAATGATTCATTGATATTATCGTTTTCTTCATAAGGATCATCAGTTGGACCCATTCCAATATAAGTCCAAATATCCATGTCATATATATAGCCAGAATAAGGAACTTCCCATACATATATCGTTAAATTTTGATCAAGACCTGTTGCATTCAAGTATACTTCAACTTGCCCATAAACAGTATGAATTCCGGAGGCAATAATACTTCCAGTTTCATTAAGAATATCAAAATCAATCCAAGAATAAGCTTCATCGAATTTTATCTTAACTTCAAAATCTTCATCAGCTGAAACAAAAACACGATAATAGTCACTGTCATTCATTAATAAATCGGCATAGTAATTAGGCCAAATTATTGATGCAGAAGAAAAATCATCATTTCCGCCAAAATCATCGAATTTATCATCAATACTACCTGGTGCATATTCATTCACATTCAAACTGTAAGTTGAATTATATAGGCCACCATTACTATAAAATCTAATTACATAATAGTCTGAGCTAGGAACTGTGAAAAACAGGTCTTTAACTGGTTGCCAATCATAATTTCCTTTTACTAGTATGTAGGATGAATTATAAAGCTCAATATTTACAGTTTCATTGGTTGCATTTGTTTGAACTTGAATATGTAAAATAAATCCTGCTGTTGCATTTATTCTGAAAAAATCTTCATCATACAAGGATAGATCATAATATCCCCACGATATATTATATGCAGTGAAGAAAGTATCATTTTCCTCATAAATATCTTCAGGCTCCGCAGCTTGAACATTAGTCATTATTGTTACATGGAGACTGACTATTATTAGAAGAAAACCCAATATTAAAGGAATAAGTCTATGTGATATTTTTCTCATATTTAATTTCTCCTCCCTAAATAGATTAAAAGAAGCTTCTTTGTTTGTAATTATCAAACTCATTAAAGAATCTTCATGCAATTTTTACATGATGTTCTTTCTGAGTACTAAAAATAATATAAAAAAAAAGTCTTTTTATTTTACGTTTTGAGAATCTTTTTAATATTTTTGGAGAAATACTTCCCATTCAATTGTAAAAATTCTATGATATATTGAAAGATATAATATGATTTATTAAAAGTAAAAATCTGGTACAATTATTTATCTCGTTATAATACTTTTACATGCATAAAAAAAATACAATAATCACAATTTTTAAGGAGAAAGCATGATTGAAGAAATTGAATACTAATTCAAAATTTACTCTCACTATTCTTTTTCATTGGGGGTATTCACTAAATGAATTTACAATTAACATATCTTCCTGCAAAATATTGGAACGATCCAGCATCTCATTTTCAATTAATGTCTAAAACAGCAAAACCCCCTAAAGATTCTAGTTTTTTTATAATGTGGAGTATGAATGAACAACTTAATTCATCAATTCTTGAAACTGATTATATATTATTGCGAAAAAACTTAGAAAAGGAAATTAAGTGGTATTTTCCAAACATCCCTGCCAATAAATTATTGGAGTGCGAGATACTTCTTAGTATTCCATATAATAGCAAATTAAAATCTGGAGAATTTCAAAAAGTTTTCCAACTTCGCCCTATTTTTGGAAAAATCATTCCAATACCTCCTGCAATTAAATTGCTTTTTTATCTCCAAATTATTGAAACTAATGATCGAACAAAACGCATTCCACAGTACTCAGAATCAATTAAAACATGGGCATATTTAACAAAATTAACAGTAGAATTACTTTCTCGTGGGAATTTTGTCCCTACTCTTAAAGAAATAGAACCAAATACGTTTATTGGACAATGGAAAACAGTACTAAAAAGTCAAATGGATTATCAACGTTTCCACTTAATATTAAGGAATAGTGCTTGGAGTGCATTCAATATTCCAATTGATGTTATTCCTCCACATGGAAAAATCAAAGAATTCCAAACATCTGGACTATGGCACCCCTCCTATTTATTTATTGAATATATGGACACAGTTGGAGATTATTTAATTCGAAATTCATTAACAGATAAGTTTTTTGCTCAATTTTCTGCAATTTATAATTATTCTTCTTATGAAATGGAAAATGCTTGCTTAGACGATCCTGATACACCATGGGATCTAAGATTTCTACATTCTTGCATCAGTAAACATCGAAATTTCAAAATCACTCGCTTTTGTGATACTCCTATTCCAGGAATTCTTAGAAATTGGGTTCAAAATATTCAAGGATTCTCATTTTCTTATGGGTTATCATTTACATTTCGGTTAGAATATCCAAAAACAGAAAAATCTGATTGGACACTAGGTTTTTATTTGCAACCTCTACATGATCCAGATTATTTTATTCCGTTACAAGAATTATGGGGGGGAATATTAACACATAATGCGGAATTTGCTAATGTTTGCGATGATGAAAACGGACTTCAAGAAGAAACCTTACGAGCATTAGGTACTGCTTCAAAACTTTTCCCACCGATTAAAAGAGCGTTATTTGGGAAAAGTCCATCACAAGTAAAACTTAAAGCTGCAGAAGTAATGGATTTCATGAGATATTCCATGTATCTTTTAATTCAAGCAGGTTTCAATGTCGTATTACCAGATGAATTTACTGAAAAAGGTCAACAAAGGTTAAGTGCACGTTTAGTTATTAGACCTAAATCGCAAGAATCCAAAAAAAGAACTCATTTTGCCTCTACAAGTCCACAATCAGCTTTATTTGATATGGATTCGATATTAGAATTCCATTGGGAAGGTATGATTGAAGGAAATCGATTAACTGAAAAAGAATTTTTGGAACTAGCGAATAATCGAGAACCCCTGATCTTTTGGAGAGATCATTGGATCTTAGTTGATCCAGAAGATATGGAAAATCTACGACCAATATTTGAAACACAATCGAAAATAAAAGGAGAAATACCATATAGTGAAGCATTAAAGCTGGGAATGATTGGAGATATTCAATTAAGTGAAACATCCAATCATTATGAAGTAGTAGTTGAAGGTGAATTTCGAAATATCATCGATACACTTGAGAATATTCAAGAGTTTTCGCCTATACCAATTCCATCAAATTTCCAAGGAACTCTAAGACCATATCAGCAATCAGCACTTACGTGGTTAACACATATGACTTCGCTAAATTTTGGTGTGTGTTTGGCAGATGATATGGGTTTAGGAAAAACAGTTGAAATAATTTCTTTTTTGCAAAGACGTAAAGAGGATTTCCCTAATGCACCTGGTTCAATATTAATTATTTGCCCTACATCAGTTTTGTTTAACTGGAGAAGGGAAATAAATCGATTTGCACCTGATCTTGAGATTTATACCCACCATGGTTCAAATCGAATAAAAAATTTACAAGCCATTCAGAAATTTTCTCAAAACCATTTATTGATTTTAACAACCTATGGAACTGTCAGAAATGATAGTGAATTTTTAGAAACAATCCATTTTGCAGGAATTATTTTAGATGAATCTCAGAATATCAAAAATTACCAGGCACAAAAAACAAAAGCAATTCTACGGTTAAAATCCCAATTTAAAATTGCTTTAAGTGGAACACCAATTGAAAATCGCTTACTAGAATTATGGACACTTTTTAGTTTCCTAAATCCAGGATTATTAGGTAAAAGACGCATTTTTCAACAGAAATTCATCCTTCCAATTGAACGATATCATGATGAGCAAATTTCAGCAAAATTAAAGCGCTTTATTTCACCTTTTATTCTACGACGACTCAAAACTGATACTAACATTATTCAAGATTTACCAGAAAAGAACGAAATTAAAATCTATTTGGAATTAAGTCCTAAACAAGCACAATTATATGCAAAAGTTGTTCGTGAAACCTTGCAGAAAATTGAAAATCTTGAAAAATCAAATATTCAAAGAAAAGGTCAAATTTTGAAGCTATTAACGGCAACTAAACAAATTTGCAATCATCCTGTCCAATTTCTTTATAAAACGAAACATAAAGTGAGAATTCTACCAAAATCAGCACCCATTAATCAATCCGAAAAACTAACTAAAAATCTATATGAAAAACAATCTGATGATCTTGAAATATCTTATTCTGAATTTTTACATGCATCTCAAAAATTGGAAAGATTGTCAGAAATGGTAGAAGAAGTTTTGGAAGACGGCGAAAAACTGTTAATTTTCACTCAATTCAAACAAATGGGCGATTTATTAAAAGAATTTTTAGAACAGAAATATCACCTTCCAGTCGGATGGTTTCATGGGGGTGTTCCGGAACGACAGCGCCAACAATTAGTAGATAACTTCCAATCTACTGCTTTGGATTCCATTCCAATTCTAATCTTGTCTCTTCGAGCAGGAGGAACTGGTTTGAACCTTACACAAGCATCTACTGTATTTCATTATGATAGATGGTGGAACCCAGCTGTCGAAGATCAAGCCACTGATCGAGCTTATAGGATAGGTCAAAAAAAGACTGTTAATGTGTATAAATTCATAACTACAGGGACAATAGAAGAGAAGATTGATCAGATGTTGGAAGAAAAGCGCGATCTTGCCGATCGAATTCTTGCTGCAAAGGATGAAACTTGGATCACCGCTCTTTCTAATAACGAATTGAAGGAATTATTCAGTCTTTCGCAAATTGAGGAGGGATATTGATGCAACGTCGAACTAAAGAATCTAGAACGCCAAAAAAAGCACAAAGCGGCCATAATTCTAGAAATGGACATAAAACAAGAAAAGGACGTTATCCAGGAAATAATCGAAATGTGCGGAAAGAAGTACTAGAAATCAAGAGAGAATTGCACGGATTTGCAAAAACTAAATGGGGACAAATCTGGGTGGATCATATGTTAGAATATGGTCGTCCATTTCGAATGCAAAGAGGTATTCGCTATGCACAAGAAGAAAGAGTGTCTAATATCACTATTTCTCCAGGAATGATCTTTGCAACAGTTCAAGGAACTGCTCCAACCCCCTATTTAGTAAAAGTCCGATTTGAAACAATTCCGGAAGATGTTTGGTATCAAATTGCCATGAAAATTGCAGAAAAGGCATATTATACAATAAAATTGTTAGAAAATACCATTCCGGAGGATTTTGAATTAATTTTTGAAGAAGTGGGATATGAATTGTTTCCAGATCCAACAACAAGTTTAAATGCATCATGTTCTTGTCCTGATAAAGAAATTCCCTGCAAACACATAGCTGCGACAGTTTTATATGTTGCTCGTGTATTTGATTATGATCCATTCCTCTTATTAAAATTACGGGGAAAAGCTCGTGAGGAATTATTACGTACGATAAAGAATGCACGAAGTTGCGCAAATGAGCCAATTTCAATTTCTGTTAAAAAGATTCGAGAAATGGTTAATATAGCTGATAAAAGTTTTGAAGTACCTATTCTTCCTGTTCAAGAATTAAACGTAAATTCATTCTTAAAACCAACGACTCCTTATAATATAGGTTTTCGATTTTTAAAGCCAGGAACTGATATAAAAACTTTAGATACGCTAAACTTGGCTCCAAATTTAGAAAAACCAGATCAATTTTATCAAGTTTTTCGAGATTTGTATTTAGTAGTCTCCAAAAAAGCATATGGAATGGCAAAAAAGCTAAATGAATAAAATATTTTAAAAAAGAATAAAATATCGAAAAAATGAAAATAAGAAAGTTACTGGATTGAATTAAATTAGATATAAAATGAATTATCACTAACTTTTACATTTTCCCTTATATTTTGGGAATTCAAAATTTGTGCTCGATTTCGCATATCTTTAACAATTTTATCGTGAGTTTCCAAAATATCAACAAATAATCCACCTTTTAATAAACTTAAAAAAAGGTCAAAATTCAAAGTTCGATGAGCTAATCGCGTATTTACTAAAAGATAAGCCAATAAATCGATTTCACCTTGGACTTGCGTCATCATTGCCATAAAACTATCTTGATTTTCTATTGCATTGCTTTCTGCCACTTCTGCTAACCTCATTTTGCAAAAGTCGTAAAATCCAGACTCTAAAATAGCATTTAAAATTAGTTTTTTATTTGCATGGGAAAAGAGTAGTTGATCTGAACGTGTGAACCCAGAAATTGTTTCATCAATTGCCACATTTAAGTAATCCATTAATGAATTCAATGCTTTTTGATAATTAAAGAAATTACTTACATCTATTATGTGAACATCTTCATCTTTATTATTATCTTCATCTTCATTTTCTTCAGGATTTTCATTTTCTTTTCTATCCTTATTTTTTTCATGATTTTTATTTTCTTCTCTATCTAAGAATTCTTCTTTATTTTCAATTTCTTTGCGATACCCATCTTTAAAATTATTTTTCATTTCCTTAGATTGCCCATTTTCTCTCTTATTTTTGTTCACTTTTTCATTACCATTTTCATTTTATAATATTTATTCGAGTTCCAATGCTCTTAAAGAAAGAATGCTCCCCTTTATACCTTTTCTGTGAATTTAATCAGATCTAATTGATGAAATAAATCTCAGATAAAAATAAGTTTAAAAAAACAGAAAATTTACACTCTTTGCTATATTATAAGAGATCACTGGGTTTAGGTAATTCAATTGTTGAGGAACTATCGAACAATGAAGAAGCTTGACCTTGTGTCGATTGGGACACTCCGAGAAGTTTCTGAAGAACAGTTCCTAATGCAAAAGAACACAACATGTACCATCCTGTATACCCTAAAAATCCAGCTTCTACAGGAAGATTTCCAACTGCAGAAAATAATTGTGAACGCATCATGGTAACGATGAATGCAGGAAAATCATCCATAGGATTAATTGGAGGTCGAGCTACAGGTAATTGTATTGATGACCATGATGGTGTATAGATACTCCTGATGACAAAGAAAAATGCCATAAATGGAATGATGGTAATGCAAGTAGGTTTTAATTTCTCCATTTGAATAGATTGCTGCATTTTTTGAACGCTTGCGTCTCGTCTTTGCCACTTTCCATATTCTTTTGCATAGCGCTTTGGATTAGTTTTTGATAATTCTAGAAGAGCTTTCTTTTTTGCATTATGTTCTGCCACAACTTCTTGGATACGACGAGCTTTATTGTGATCAACCAATGTTTTATTTAGAAAAGTAGAAACTAAAGAAACAAGTAAACAGATAAGAAAAATAAACCAAAGTGAATTTGGGGGTCGGGAAACAAGAGTGATAAAATCACTCCATGTTAAAATCATAACCAACATTAATCACTTGAATTTAACGAATGTAAAAAAATTTTCGAAGTAATTAGGTGATAATAACTCACATTTTTGTATTCTTTAATTCTTCGATATTTGATATAACATTAAAAAAAACAAAAATTAAAGAAAAAATACTTAAAAATTTCAAGTGGATTTCGAACGCTGAGAAAGAAATATAAAAATGGGAGAAAAAATAAAAATTACCTGCCCTAAAGCTGTATTCAAAATAGTAGCATCCCAAAATATATCTCGAATTAAGAAATAAATTAACCCAATTGGAATCAACAAGTTTCCAATGATAGTAAATATAACTTTTCGCTTTAATTCTTTATTTTTTATAGATTTTGCAATAATACCTAATCGAAATGAAGCAATAAGGTAAAAACTTAAAGGGACAATAAAAATAACTGCAAAAACCCCAAAAACATCTTTTACAATAAATTCTTCCTGAGGTGGTAAATCTGTCACAAGATCTAAAGGAGCACCGCTTGTATTTTGAATTGAAATATTTGAAAAAATTGCTAAAATAATAAAGCTTACTGTAAGAATCGAAATTTGAAGCAATAATTGTTTCTTTTCCTTCATTATATATGAGCTTGATTGAATAATACATGCAGTATTGTAGGTAAAATAAGTAAGGATAAAAAGCATAAGTAATTGAATTCTCCAAAAAATTTGAGCGATTATAAAAGCAGTATAACTGATTGGAGCAATGTATAAAACAATTATATCAAAAAAATTAAATCCAGCCCAAGCAACAAATGAAGTTGCAAAACATTTATTTAATGTGGAATTTTGTTTTTTATATACTTTATAAGCAGAGAAAAGATAAAAAACAAGAACAAAAAACTTTACTGCAACAATTACAGGGTGAATTCGGCTATGAGAGGGAATTTCAAAAATCATGATAGATATTTTAAAAAAAGTGCTTAAAAATTTGATCATTATTTTAATATCTTTTTAATATATTTTTGTTCATTTTTTTTACTCATTTTTCATTCAAAATTAAGAAATATTTCATTTAATACAGAATCCTTGTTGATTTGAATAATATTCAAAAAACATTTCTGTAAAATTTTTGTTTTTAAAAATATCCCTACTCCAATTTGACCTAATTTCGTAATTTTTATTGAAATCTAATTTTTTATTAAAAATTGATATAGTAATTGCTGCAATAACTTCATCTATCTAAGATCAGCAAATTAAAAAATAAAAAATACAGAGATAAAAATAAAAAATAAGAAATGAAAAATTAAAATTCTAACCTAAAAGAGCCCCCATTCCAGGGAATTGTTCTTTTGCAGCTTCTTGTGAAATTGTTTCTGCATAATTTTGAATAATACCAACAGTAAGAAGTAGTCCTGTTCCAGAACTTAATGCACCCATGAAATCGGCTAAGAAACTAAGCATACCAACAATAAAACCACACAATATGGTTAATGGGCCAATATAACGTTTAAGAATCTTTTCAATAATCTTTTCACTACGTCTGAAACCAGGAACTTGCATTTTTGAGCCTAAAATTTGTCCTGCAATATCTCGAGGTGCTAATCCAGAAACCTCTACCCAAATTTGACCAAAAACAATACAGATAGTTATGAAAATGACCATGTAGACTAGAGATTGAAATATAATACTTCCACCTTCTCCTTCTTTAAATGCAGTTATAATTGATCCCAAACCTTGCGGAGCAGTGATATATTTCAATAAACCCTTTATAGGTTTATAATATTGAGCATTATCAGATTGTTCAAATACACCAAACCAATTTACCCACCATTTAAGTTTTCCTGTCTTTTCTGACCATTTCCAAAGTAGTTGACCGAAAAATAGCAAATTGGCATATAGTGCTTGAGCAAGAATAACAGGAATATTGGATACATAAAGGAGTTTCATTGGATATTTCCCTCGATATCCCTTATATCCTGCATAAGTCAGAGGAATTTCAACACGCATGGTTTCAACATATATTACAACAAAGAAAATAATTAAAGTTGTAGTCAACCCAAGTAATCCTGGATCTCCAGCATCCCGAATCCATAAATCTCGTAAGCGAATAACATCCCCATTTGCATCTAATTGTCCTGGTTTAAACAAAACTGAGAAGAAGGCAATAATAATTCCTGTTGGCAATCCATCTCCTGATCGATCGCCAAAGAAACTAAATGAATTCCAGAAAATTTGACCTGCCACACCACTAGCAATAAATAATGAAACACCAGATCCTAAACCATATCCTTTTTGAAGGACTTCATCCATCATCATAATTAGGATTCCAGCAAAAATTAGTTGGAGAAAGATTAAGATCATATTGGTAGCACCGAGTTCGGCAGAATCACCAAAAGCATCTCCAAAAATATATGCAATAATTTGAAGAATAGTTAAGAATACAGTGATTACTTTCTGAGCACCAGTGAAAAGGGCTCGATCTTCTGGTGAAGACATATCAACTTCTATTAGTTTACTACCTTGTAATAATTGAAGAATTAAACCAGCAGTTACAATTGGACCTATTCCAAGTTCTGTCAAAGTACCTTTATTACTTGCAAGAATTACCCGTAACCAATAATAGTAATCGGCACTTGCACTTTGCAATATTCCGTATAAAGGAACATTGGACATGATTGTATAGAGTAATAAAACGATAAAAGTATATATGAGTTTATCCTTAAATGAAATTTCTCTATCTGGCTGTTTAATTTCTGGAGTAATACGTACAAACGGTGAGAATAATTTTAAGAAGCGACCTGCCATTGTTTATAAACCTTATAATGTGAGTCCGAGTAGAATAGACATTAATTAATGAATTACGAAGCAAAATTTACAATATTATAAAATTTTTGTTATACAGCAATTGATGAATGGGCATAAATGTAATAAAATCATCAATCATAATCTTGATCACTCTTGAATTTGATCTCGCAAAAAGAAAATATTCTTTAGAATAATCACAAAAACGAATCTACACACACTTATATCATGATTGCAAGTGCAATTACTAACAATTATTTTATCTTCCTTTCTATTAAAAAATTAATTTGTCCAAAAAACTCAAATTGATTGGAATTTTGCATTTAATAATGAATAAAGAACCAATCGATGAAAAGGAAAATCCTCAACCTAAAGAAAAGGAAAATATTCAACTTGATCCATGGGGTCAAGGATTATTCTCAGAGGAAGATTATGAAAGGCTAACTCGTGAATTTGGAATTGAGTTGATTCAAGATTTGGAGATTCCTTATTCGATGTTTGAAAAAAATCGTTTCTTGCGGCGAAAAGTGATTTATGGACATCGTGATTTTAACCAAATTGTCAATGCAATTCAACATGAAAAACCTTGGGCAATAATGAGTGGAATCAAACCAAGCGGGCATTTTCACTTAGGTACTTTAACAACGGCATCAGAAATTGTTGAATTCCAAAAAATGGGGGGTTTTGTTTATTATTCAATTGCTGATATTGAATCTTTTGTTGATAATGGAATGCCTTACAAACAAAGTTTTGAATATGCTGTTGATAATCTAGCAGATGTATTAACACTTGGATTGGATCCTAAGAAGGCATATATTTGGCTTCAATCAAGGGAACCACGAGTCAAAGAAATGCCATTTCGAGCGGGTCGATATGTAACCAGCAATATGATGCGTGCAATTTATGGAGAACGAGATTTTGCACTGTATCTCGCAGCATTGGTTCAAGTAGGAGATATTTTCATGCCTCAGTTGCGTGATACAGTTATGCCAACAGTTGTTCCAGTAGGTATCGATCAGGACCCTCATTTAAGATTAGTACGAGACTTGACAAAACATTTTAAACGAACAGAAATAAATCCAAAAACCGGCCAGGAAGAATATATCCCCTTCTTTAAACCTAGTGCGACGTATCATAAATTGCTACCAGGATTAGACGATATTCATAAAAAAATGAGTAAATCCCGCCCCAACAGTTATTTTAACTTAGGAGATGAACCCAAATCAATTAAAAAGAAAATTATGGGGGCATACACTGGTGGCCGAAAGAATAAAGAAGAGCAAGAAAAACTTGGTGGAATTCCTGAGAATTGTATGATCTATAAATTACTTGAAATTCATTTTCAAAAAGATGATGTTAAACTCCAAGATCGATATCAACGTTGTAGAAGTGGAATGTTATGTGGAAAATGCAAAAAAGAAGCAGTTCAAATCATTTTAGATCATATTCAAGATCATAATGAAAGGAAAAATGAATATATTGAGCTCGCACGTGAAATTTTATCGAAAGGGCCTCACTAGTCTAATTTACGATTAAATAGTTAGAAATATGTCAGTAATTTCTTCTTTTTTCCTTTAATTTTAAAATTTTGAATTAAATCAAAAAATAAACTTATTCGTACTTATTCACACACTATAGATCTAATTCGAATTTTCGTAAAATAGTAGTAAAAAAAAAATAAAAAAGAGCAGTATTATGATTTTAAGCTGAAAAGGTAAATTTTCCGTTTTTATCAACATCCACTGTGATTTCCTGCTCTTCTTGAATACGACCTTCAAGAATTGCCACCGCTAATGGATCTTGTATATATCGTTGAATTGCTCGTTTCAGAGGACGAGCGCCATATTCTGGATCAAATCCGATTTCAGCTAAATTCTCTCTAGCTTTTTCGCTCAATCGCACCTTAATATGTCGGTTTTCGAGTATTCGGTTTAAATCATTAATTTGAATATCTACAATTGCTTTTATCTGATCGACTTTGAGGAAATTGAAAGTAATTATATCATCTACTCGATTTAAAAATTCTGGTCGGAAGTATTGTTTTAGTAGACTATGAATTTCTTCTTGAGTTATAGGTGTTCCGCTCTTATTTTTCTCAGCAATCAATGCACTTCCGATATTACTAGTCATGATTAGTACTGTGTTTTTGAAATCAACTGTTCTTCCCTTTCCATCGGTTAGACGACCATCATCTAAAACTTGAAGAAGTACATTAAAAACTTCTAAATGAGCTTTTTCAATTTCATCAAAAAGAATAACAGAATAGGGACGTCTACGAACAGCTTCAGTTAACTGCCCTCCTTCGTCATATCCGATATAACCAGGAGGAGCTCCAATCAACCTGGCGACGCTATGTTTCTCCATATATTCTGACATATCAATTCGAATTAATGCATCTTCACTATCGAAAAGAAACTCGGCTAAGGCTTTAGCTGTTTCTGTTTTTCCCACACCAGTTGGCCCTAGAAATATGAAAGAACCAATGGGACGGTTTGGATCTTGGATTCCTGAACGCGCTCTACGAATTGCATTTGCTAAGGTCGAAAGAGCCTTATCTTGTCCTACAACCCGCTTTCTAAGTCGATCTTCCATTTCTAGTAGTTTAGTACGTTCTCCTTCTAAAAGACGCGAAACTGGAATGTTTGTCCATTGTGAAATGATTTGTGCAATATCTTCTGCAGTGACTTCTTGGCGGAGCATGCGTTTCTCCTTTGATACTTCTTTTAATTTTTGGGTCAGGCGTTCTTTCTCCTTTTGCAATTCTAATCTGACTCCATAGCGCATTTTTGCTGCTTTTTCCAAGTCACCTTCGCGAGTAGCGCGTTCTTCTTCAAGTTTAGATTCTTCAATGCGTTTATTGATGTTTGAAATTGCATTGATAATTTTCTTTTCTTCTTCCCACTGTTTTTTCAAGCTTTCATATTGTTGTTGCAATTCTTGAATCCGATCATCGCAAGCTTGCCGTTGTTTCTGCCCAGCTTCATCATTTTCTTTTTTAAGAGCTTCTTTTTCAATTTGTAGTTGAATGATTTGTCTATGAATGTTATCCATTTCTAACGGCATTGAATCCAATTCAATTCTTAGTCGAGAAGCAGCTTCATCAATTAAGTCAATAGCTTTATCTGGTAAAAACCGATCAGTGATATAACGATGAGACAATGTTGCGGCTGCAATTAGCGCTTCATCTTTAATATGGATTCCATGATGAACTTCATATTTTTCTTTCAAACCGCGCAAGATTGTAATAGCTTGCTCTACGCTAGGTTCATTCACAAATACGGGTTGAAATCGGCGTGTAAGGGCAGTATCTTTTTCAATATATTTACGATATTCTTTTACAGTTGTTGCACCGATACATCTTAGTTCTCCTCGTGCAAGAGCGGGTTTTAGCATGTTTGATGCATCCATAGCACCTTCTGCAGCACCTGCTCCAACTAAAGTATGTAATTCATCAATGAAAAGGATATATTTCCCATTACTTTTTGTAATCTCTTTCAACACTGATTTTAAGCGTTCTTCAAATTCTCCACGATATTTGGCTCCAGCAACTAGTTGACCAAGATCGAGTGATATTACAATCTTATCCTTTAAAGAAGATGGAACATCTCCATTGTGGATTCGTTGGGCAATACCTTCTACAATTGCAGTTTTTCCTGTCCCTGCATCTCCAATTAATACAGGATTATTTTTAGTACGCCGTGAAAGGATGGTAATTACTCTGCGAATTTCTTCATCCCTGCCAATTACAGGATCTAATTTACCTTGTCGTGCAAGATCATTTAGGTTTTTGGTATATTTTGCTAAGACATTATAAGTTCCTTCAGGATTTTGTGAATCTATTGTAGTATTCCCACGAATTTCAGAAAGTGCTCTTAAAATGCGTTCATAAGATAATCCATTTTTTTTGAATAGATTGGATAAAGAATAATCGTTTCCTTTAGCCAAAGCAAGAAAAAGATGCTCACCGCTTAGATATTGATCATTAAGTGAATCCATCTCACCCATAGCTTCATTAATTAAACGGCTAAGATCTCTTGATAGATATACTTCTCCTGTATTTCCAGTTACTTGTGGAATCCGATTTATTTCTTTATCCAATGTGGTATTGATTTGTTGTGGATTAACACCCAATTTTTGCAGGATAAGTGTTCCGATTTCTGTAGAATCAGATAAAAGAGATTTGAAGATGTGTTCTATTTCTATTTGCTGATTATGATGATTTTGAGCAATATTTTTTGCCCGCATAATAGCTTCTTGTAGTTTTACTGTGAATCGATTAAGTTCCATGTGTATTCACCTTTTTTATTAAGTTTAAATATAATTTTAACAATTTACTTTCTATAATTTATAAGGTTTTCCATCTATTTAAATTTTTGTCAACTTAAAGTTAACAATTATATTGATTTATAACTAAATCTATATTTCATAAAAAATATTATGATAATGCAGCAATCTACCTCATCATGTACAAAATTGATTTTTAAAAGAGAAAAGAGAAGAATTCATGCAGCTTGTAAAATTAAGACTGAACATGTAAAAGAAGAAAAGATAACCCCCTCTCTATTCAGAGGGGGGCGCGTTTTCACGCATTGTGGGGTTTTTTTAGGTTTGGGGTTGAAATTTTGGGGATTTTATTTCAAACTTACTGTATTTTGTGAGTTGTGATGTATGAATGAAAGGAAAATGAATTTTTTGTGAGGTATGTAAGGTATGTATATGATTGTTATGAAATTTTCCCGAATAGAGTGATTTAATTTACTCGTGTCGATGAATCAATTAATATCATACAGATATCAGTGTTGATTCTATGGCACAATGTGAATCACACTACGGGATTCTATATAATAACAATGAGAAATGTTATTAAAAAGCAAGGAGAACTCAAAACGAAAAATTAGAAAAAATACATCGTCCATCCTTATGTCATTTATATATAATGATCTACAAAATTAAAAAAAAACTTGGTGCGGGAAGAAAATAAAAAAAATATGGAATGGAAAACAAAAACAAAACTAAAAAATCAGTTTTCAATAGAGAATCATACACCCAGATTCTTTCAGTTCATTTAGCCACCTATTCTGTTCCTCAGTTAAAGCTTTTAACAAATTTCCAGATAAATCAAGAAATTTAATTTTCTTTAAATGTATAATTCCGTCAGGTAAATTTGATAACCCACAATTCTTCAAACTGAGCCTTTGTAAATTCACCAGATGTGAGAAATTTGACGGAAGCTCTGAAATTTTTTTGTTATAAAGACCTACTTCGATGATGGTACCATTTTTTACATGAAACCCAAAAGAATTAGAAGTTATATTTTGTATCGAAGGAATTCTTTCATGCAAAATGCTTTCCATGTCGCGCAATACACTGGCTTCTTCCACTTGATGGCAACTATCACCATCACAGTAGACTGTACCAGCAGATTTTTCGTGAGTAATCCAAGTTTTAATTGGTTTTAAACCTTGAATTCGACGTTCATATTCTTCTTTGGTGATTTCTTCATATGGCATTTGCTTATATCCTGAATCTGTGAGTGGTAATAAGCTCAATCCTTTCAGTTTATCTTCAACGAATTGCAATGCATATTTTAAATCTTTGATTTCTTCTTTTTTGAATGTAACTGTAATAGATACTTGGTTATCACTCCAGTAATGTTGGTAATCAATTGCATTAGCCAATTGTTCCCAGATCGAAACGTCCTTTTTCGCACGCAAGAAATTCTTTTCATGAATAGGGAATTCCACAACCATACTATTATCTGAATAAGCGTCAGGTTCAATATGATAATTTGCTTCTTTGAGAATATCAAGGAGCGTGGATTCTTTGGAAATTCGGATCCGACGAATGTAATACTCTGAATGAGGATAATGAATGCCAGGAGCAACACCAGGTAAAAGACTGACTGTTCCACTAGGTTTTACTGTTGTTATTTTGATAGATTGAGGAACACAGAAAAAATCAGAATATTTTTCGTCTAGTTCACGTAAATATCTATAACCTTTATCTGCCCATTCTAATATGGTATGTCGCCCATGACGTGCAAATGCATCAATAATTCCTGTCTGGCTTGTTCCAATACGTCGATTTTTTCCCATAACAGCATTTGTTTCATTCCAATGAACATTAACTAAAGTAACAGATTTAGCATATAGATAAGCATACTTAAGTGTTTCTTCAAATTCCTCATAAGACTCATGTAAAGAAGGGAATGTTTCAACAAGACAGCATAATTCAAAGGATTCTAGAGTTTGTTCTCCACAAGGATTAACCCCAACGGCTTTTTTATCTTTATAATCAGGTGGATGTCCCATACGACTATATGCTCGCGAATTTTCTAGCCATATAATTCCCGGTTCTCCATTTTTTGCAATAGAATCAATAATTTTACTGTAATCCATTCCTTTATGCCCAATGATACTGTTGTTTGAAGCCCATCGATGATGATAAAGTGCTTTTTGATCTTGTTTGCAGTTTACATAAGCTTCATCATCCAAATCACCTAGTGCAATTTCAGCAGAGCGCCGAACATTTCCTGCAACTACGCATTTACCAATTAAGTTCATCATATCGACAATATCAACAGAAGAGAGAGACTGATTGATACGTTGATCGAGAATCTCTTTTTGACTGTTTAACATTTCTTTTAAAGGTTCAGGACCTGATGCTACACCACCAAATCCTCGAATAAGCGATCCTGCAGGTCTAATTTTTGAAAAATCGTAAATCGGCATCGCATCTCCTTCAAAGTAAGCATTTAGCAAATGACGAAGTGCTTGTACCCACCCTTCCCGGCTGTCAGGCACCTCAAACACAAAAGTTTCGTCTTTTGGTTTTTGGATAATTAATTTACCAGCTCCTTTCGTGTCAAAACCAACACCAACTCCCAACATCAATGCATCCATCAACCATTCAAAAGCTTTTGTCTTTTTAATCTGAATATCTTCAGTAGAGACAAAACCACAATTATTCAGCGCCATTGAACCATGTTTATCAATAAATTCAGTTCCCATCATCCATAAACCCCGACCAGGGGGTAAAAATCTAAATGTCCAGATTTTTTCGAACATTCTTTGAGCAGATTTTTGAGCTTTCTCAGGATCCCACGGTAAACCAAGATTATAACAGTGTTCTTTCTGAATACTATAAACCCCTTCCACTACACGCTGTACGGTTTCATAAAATTCTTCGGTACGATTTTCAGATTCTAAATATCGAGCATAAGTTCGTTTATATGTAATATATCCTAATGGGCCCCATTGAGGTTGTTTTCCAGCATATTGAGCCATGAATTTGGGATCTAGCTTAAATTTAATCACACTGCTGTTAATCAATTTAGCGTAGATATTTCGTTCCCGTTCATGACCTCGAGCTAAAAGATCCAGGCACATTATCTCTCGTACCATGGATGTTTGAATCGTATCTAATCCTAAAATTGTTATTCGTTTTAATGAATCTTTCACTACTTCAATGCATTCATTCCAATCAAGCCCAGTTTCTTTATTAAGACTTTTTACCATCTTATCTGGATTAAAGGGTTTGAAAGTTCCCCGAGCATTTTTTACATGTCGGGGGAAAATACGTTCTAATGAGAAATTAATATTATTTTTTTCAGGTGGTATTGATTGAACCATAAAATCTCCCTTCTTCGATTTGTTCCGATTTGTTTCGGGACAATCTATTATTTGGGTTTTTTTTCCAATATAAATTAGTAACACAAATTGTTATTTGAAGTTCATTATTAAGAAAGGAACATCCTTCTATTTAACATCAATAACCGACATTATTTTTTAGATACATCGTTATTTTGATTAAAAAATTCTAAAGAGATATTTGAATCACTCATTTTGCAGAAAATATGATGTTAAAATGATAATTATTTCAATATATAGGCTCAATACTAGTATTTCTGTTCTTTTAAAAATATAATTCCGAATTTGCTTAATCTTTGCTTTCATAATTTTTATACACAACGCAAACTTATTTAAATTGAAAATCAATGTCATGGTTGCGAATTGAAAAACTCACTGTTGAAGTAGAAGGAAAGAGAATTTTAAATGATTTCAATTTGAATATCGATCAAGGTGAGGTACATGTTTTACTTGGTCCAAATGGAGCCGGAAAGACGACACTTATTAAATCAATATTAGGTTTTAAGAATTATCGCGTAGTTAGTGGACATATTTTCTTTAAAGATCAAGAAATCACACATTTACCAATTAATGAGCGCATTCAAATGGGAATTGGTGTTCTTTTTCAACATCCACCTGCAATAAATGGTTTAAAGCTTTCAAAATTATTAACAGTTTGTGGTGAAAAACGAGGGAATCATAAAGGTGAAGCACAAAGAAGTAATTACCAACAAATAGAATCTGCTAATTGTGATGATGAATTTCCCCCATATATTCAAAATTTAGCTAATCGCTTAAAATTTTCTCCTGATTATTTGAATCGAGATGTAAATATGGGATTTAGTGGTGGTGAGGTGAAGCGATCAGAAATTCTCCAAATGATGGTGTTGCAACCAGAATTATTACTTTTTGATGAGCCTGATTCAGGGGTCGATGTCGAAAATGTTGAGTTAATCGCCAAGATCATGCGAGAATTACTCGATCGAGATAAAGTTCCATCAAAACAAACAAAATCCGGATTGATAATTACTCATTTAGGTTATATTCTGAAATTTCTTGGTCATATTTCCCGAGCACATATAATGATGGAGGGAACAATTACTTGTTCAGGCGATCCTGCGTTAATTATTCATTCAATTATGAAAAATGGTTTTGAAGCATGTCGTGAGTGCATTAGTTGCGTTGAAAGTTCAAGTATATTAAAAGAGGTTGATTTTACACTATGAATACAAAGCAAAATATGACCAAAAGTGATAATGAACATCAAATTTCATCTGAAGAAATCAAAAAGCGCGCAAAAGAAATAATTGAAGCAGCAAAACTAAATAATGATGATGGAATTGATTTAGATGCATATACTTTAGGAGATCTTAATGAACCAGAAGCAACTTTGCATTCAGAAGCAGATATCCCTGATGAATTAAAAGAATCTATGGATAAAGTTGGAATTGACATCGAAGAAAACAAAAGTGGAATATATCTACAAACAGGAAATAAACACGACCTCTGCGTTAGCAATACACCTGGCGTAGAATTACTCCCAATAAAAGAAGCACTTAAAAAATATGATGGAACAAATGGTAAGTTCAATTTACAAGAATACTTATGGAAAGCAGTACCATATGACAAAGATCAATATACAGCTGAAGCAGCCATTCAAGAAATCACTCAAGGATACTTTATCTATGCTCAAAAGGGTCAAAAAACAGTTTTTCCTTTACAATCATGTTTGTTTGTAAATTTACCTGGTATGAAACAAGTTGTTCATAATATAATTATTGCTGAAGAAGGTTCTGAATTAGATATTATTACAGGTTGTTCAACACATAAAACTGCCAGAAAAGCTTTGCATTTAGGAGTCTCTGAATTTTACGTAAAGAAAAATGCAAGAGTTTCTTTTACTATGGTTCATAATTGGGCAGATGATACCAATGTTAGACCACGAACGGGTATAATTTTGGAAGATGAGGCACAATTTTCCAATTTTTATATCGTTATGTCAGCAGTAAAGAATCTCCAAACAAATCCTGTTATAAAATTGGTTGGAAAAAATGCATCTTATTATGGCCAAACTTTAATTTATGGAAAAGGGGAAAGTTATTTTGATACTGGTGCAACAGCACATTTAATCGGGGAGGGCTCCAAAGCAGAAATAATTTCACGAGTATTGGCAGTAGATGGTGCTCATGTGAAAGCCAGAGGAAAGATTATAGGAGAAGGGAGAGAAGTTACTGGCCATATTGATTGTTCTGCCTTAATTCTCTCTGATCGATCACGTGTTGACTCAATTCCTGAAATTCAAGCAAAAAACCCTGAAGTTACACTCACTCATGAAGCTTCGGTAGGAAAAATCGCAGATGAACATATAGAATATTTAATGAGTCGCGGTTTATCTGAAAGTGAGAGCATTAATCTAATTGTAAGTGGATTTCTCGATGTAGATACAAGCCCACTTCCAGAAAAACTTGCTAAAGAAACACAGAAAATAATTGAACTTGTTTCTGAAGCGGAGATGGGATAAAAATCAGATATTATTTTCTTCTTTTCTAATTTTTTATCCGATTTTTCTGATTCTTCTCCCATGATATAACAAGATATCTTCAAAAAATTTATGTGTGTTCAATATCTCCAATATTTCAATATTTAATTTCTTTAAATGGGATTTTATTGGAGTCTGATCAATATTGCTTGAAGAAATTAACATGAAATCCCCTGGACATTTTAGAAAAAGTGAGATCTCATCCAAAAAGGCTAAAGTAACTTCATATCCATTAATTCCCCCTTCCCATGCAAAATCAATTAATTGGCGGTTTTTCTGATCTATTATTTGAGGTTCACCTGCTAAATAAGGTGGATTTGATAGAATAAAATCAAAGGGTGCAGAATTATGATGGTTAATTAATGGAGAAAAAAACTCACCTTGATAAAATGTAATATATTTTTCTAATCCATTAAGTTCTGCATTAAATTGAGCAGTTTGAACTGCAATTGGATTAATATCTACTCCAATTATTTCAGGTAAATATCCTTTTTGAATTAAACGTGATGCAAGATACAGTGAAAGAATCCCGCTCCCAACTCCCATTTCAAAAATCCTAATATTTTGAGATTTTTCAAGAGAATAAGGAGATTGATCAATATTTTGAATCCATTTCTTTAGAAATACAATAGATAAATCTGTATCATCAGAAGGAGTATAGACTTGGTTCGGAACAACTAATTGTAAATTAAAATAATCAAATGCATCATTTTCATCAAGAATAACAGGTTTAAATTTCTCCATCAGCAAATTCTCCAGTGATTCCAAAAATACATAATTTAAAAAGAGTTTTTGGGGTCAAGTTTCTCACTTTTTCATTAGAAAAAGTAAAACGAGAAGGATTTTCAATAAGTTCATTAAAATATTGATAATTTGTTTTACAAATTTCATCAGAATGCTTTAACCAGAGCTTTAGAGCATTTCTTATAGATTTATTTTTATGAGGAAAAATTCCCCTTAAAAAAGTCAAATACAACTCTTTGTTATCCCAACTTTGAAATTTTCCCACAGAAATTGGCGGTTTCTTATTCAAAGTAATAAGTTTTGAAGATACTCTGGGTGATGGATAAAAAGAATTAGGATTTACAAGATGATTAATATGAACATCTAAAAATAACCCAACGCTGGCTGCAAGACGAGAGTAATTCGAGCTATTTACTGATGCGGTTAACCTATCAGCAAATTCAGCTTGTACCATTAAATTTACTTGATCAAACTGCCACTCTTCAATTAATTTAAATATAAGTGGAGCTGAAATTTGATATGGTATATTAGCAACCACACGATTTGCATTTGGAAAGGGGATTTTAAGAGCATCTCCGAAAATAATAACTACTCTCGCTTCAGATGTAGAAATATGTGCTATAGGTGACTCAAATTCGCCGTTTAATTTATCTATATCGTAATAATCACATAAATAAATATTTTTATAAGCAGAATATAGAAATTTAGCGATTTTTCGGTCGTTTTCAATTAAAAATACTTTTTTGCTATTTTGAATTAAAAAATCAGAGAGAATTCCAAGACCTGCACCTATTTCAATTACACAATCTCTTTTAGGAATTAATTTAGCATATTGAAGAATAAGCTGTATAATGTTTTTATCAATTAAATAGCACTGTCCACGATTTTTATCCAACTTTATTCCCAATTTTTGTTGCATCGCTCTCAAATCTTGGGGAGTAAAATATGGCAAGAGAAACACCTAAGATATTTATTATTAAAAAAAAGATAAAAAAAGAAAATAGTATTATCATCGACGGCGACGTGGATCATCAGGGCGATAACGCCTATGATCTTCTTGACGTCTATATCCAGATTGCTTCTTTTGTCTTTTCGCGAACAGAAAATGCTTTTGATCAGGATCACTGATTTCTTCAATGATTCTTTTCGCAAATACATCAACTGGTTTGAATCCAGGAACATTTTCGTGAATTTCTTTAAAACTTTGAAATGGATGCTTTTCGCGATATTTAATAATCTCCCACATTAATTTTTTTCCAACTCCTGGAAGAACTTCTAATGAGTGTCTTTTCAAAGTAATAGGTCCAGCATTATTTATGAAATGAAGAAATTTTGCCTCATTTTCCTTCACATAAGATTCTAAAACTGAAGATAATGTATTTATCGATGTGGGAGTAAGATCATCATAATGTAAAACCTTGTTAACTCGTCCTAGAGGACTTTCTTCGCTTCCTTCATAAATTATCTTCTGCTGAACTTCGAGATTAGGAATCAGTTTTTTATTTAAATTAACTTCTAAGAGGCGAAAAGAGGGTATTTCAATCACTTGACAAATGGGGTGCCAAGAATGACCTGCTTTATCCACCCCACCGTGTTGTAAAATATCAAGAAGATATAATTGTGTCCCTTTTTTGATATATACATTCGGACGGGGATGAGATCGACGACTACTTCGACGAGGGCCCCGAAAACCAGGTTTTCGAGGTGAATTTCTTGAATGAGAATCCCTTGACTGTTTTGGATATCTTCGCTCTGGACCGCTCATTTTTACATTCACAATTGTTTTTTTTTATATATATCTATTATTATAAGATTTAGGGTCTATTGGGGGTAGAAAAATACCTCAGTTAAAAAAAAGGAACCAATCTACAAGATTTATGGTATTTGATTTATCCCATGAATAATGTTGAATCAATTCGAAATGGAGGACTGGAACTGGAACTGAGGTTCATTATGCATTCACTCGAAGAAATTTAGTTATACCTAATATAGTTCAAAACGAATTAATAAAATTAATGAAAAAGTGATCATTCTTCATGGAAAAATATGAATAAGCTGATCAATCATTGGAATAATTTTTGTCGATTTTTATTAATTCAATCAAAAATTATTAAGTTCTTATTTGATTAAGCTTGCAATTCTCTAATTTTTTGAATCATGATCACAATATCTTCATCAGATAAATCTCGAAGAACTGGATCCTTCTCCAATATCACCCGTACTTCTTGAGGATAATTAGGATCGATATTAACTATTTGAATTGCATGAGAATCATCCATATCATACTCATCTTTAAGCATGTTAATGACATTTCGTGCGACATCTGCAGGCATTTTGCTGAAATTATGACAATATTCATAGGTTGCTTCGGTAAAAGGATCAACTGGTGTTTCGAGTTTTTCCATTTGGGCATATACTTTGTCAAGAATTTCTTTCACTTCAGGAATAGATATTTTTTTTTCTTCTAGTATTTTTTTTACCAATGTTTTTTACACCTTTGTTGAGTAAAGAAGAGTATAAGAATTGAATTTTTGCAAATTTTCTTGATTTAGTGAAAATTCTGAAATTTAAATTTGATAATTTTGTGCAGTTAAAGAACATTGAAAATGATGATTATTTATTATAATATAATTTTTTAAAAAAAAAGAATATCATATAACAATTTGTGCTTGTTTTTTAGTTTTCACGGATGTAGTATAAGTATTTTCATTATTGAAATTGTTAGAAAAGTTCAAATTATACTTCTGCTGGTTGGTTTTTCAATTTCCAGTCTTTATTAATTCGAATGTGTTCCCGACCAATAAATAAAGTCTTAAGTTTATTTTGGTCTTTAACTTGAACTTCAAAACATCGTCCTCGCTGACCGATAACAATACCTGTTTTTCCAACAAATCTTCGATGAGGTAAACCTCGTTTTTGAAATGAAGGATCTCCTAAAATATCAACCTTCATACCTGGATAATAATCAATCATAAAACGGGATAATCCGGGTAATCCGCGTTTTCGGATATTTTTTCGAAAAATCCGTCTTGTTTTGGCTCTGTATCCATTGTGTTTAACCATAGTTCTCAACTTAATTAAATCGTAATATGAAGAAAAATCCGACATTTAAAAAAAAATTTTCGATTTGAGACAAATTAACAACTGATAGATTTAGCCACTTAATCTTGATTAGCTAAGAGCAAAGAATTCTGAACAATTTCAAAGTTGGTAAAGAAGGCTTTTTAAAGAATGTTGATTTTCAAGGATAAGTGAATTATCATGCGTTCAATTACAAATGAAAAATTTGACTATTTATTGAAATTTATGCAAGATGAGAAAATTGATATTTTAATGATTGTAGACAATGAAGGTTCGAAAAATGTTAACTTGCAATATCTCAGCGGCCATCCCATGGATGCATTATATATTGTAACTAACTCTGGTGAAAACGCTTTAATTCCTTGGGATGTTCCTTTGGCTCAAAAAGAAGCACAAGTTGATGAAATAATTAATCCAATTAATTATAAATACAATTATATTCAAGCAGTAAAAGAATATTTAGAGAAGCACTATAATAAATCAAATGTTGTGATGGCTGTTACTGATAATTTTCCTTATTCAAGTGTGATAAGATATGAAGAAAGCATTCCAAATCTCTCATTTTACCGAGAAATTCCTAAAATATCCCAATTTATCAGTGATTTACGCTCAACAAAATCACATAAGGAAATTGAGATTTTACGTAAAGCAGCTCAAATTGGAACTGAAACAGTTCAAGATATCAAACATTTCTTGAAAAATGCCGTGGATGAAACTGAAAACGATCTAGCTTTTTATGTTCATAAAAAAATGGCAGATAAAGGAGCAGAAGATTTAGCTTTTCCCACATTAGTTGGAAATGCAAATCGAGCACATATGATACACTGCCATCCATGGGCATCAAGTCAAAAATTGGCCGTTCCAGGTTTAGGATTAATTGATTTTGGGGCAAAATATAAGGGTTATCACTCAGATATTACAGTCCCATTTAGTTTTGGAGAACTAAACGAAACTCAGCAAAAAATGCACGAATTAACATTTAAAGCCTATCAAGCAGCCATTGACATGTTAGAAATAGGAGTTCCCTTATGGAAAGTAAATCAAGCTGCCATTGATGTAATTAAAGCAGGTGGGTTTGATATGCCTCACTCATTAGGTCACGGTTTGGGATTAACAGTCCATGATTCACCTTTTATAAGTCGAAAACCAAGCAGTGAATATGCATTGAAGTATTGGAAAGAGGTGAAATTGGAAGAAGGAATGGTATTTACTATCGAACCTGGAATTTATAAAGAGGGATTCGGAGGACAACGCTTGGAGAACGATGTGGCAATCGTGAATGGAAAGGTAGAAATTCTAACAAAAAGTGAATTCATCCAAATCTAATACTTTTATCACATTCATCCTTGCAATGTAGTCGATATCACCATAATTAAAATGTTATTTTTTTTCTGATTTTCAATTTCAAGAAGTTTTGGAAGTTTTAACACCCTTAAGCGAAATTTATAAATTACCTTGAATTTTAAATTTTAACTCGCACTTGATCAAATAATTATCTAAGCAAACCCAACGTTAAGTTGTTTGAAAAATTCCTACATGATTTTACTAAGTGATTGAATATATGACTGAAAAAAATAAAAATTCTTTACAAAATTCTAAAATTAAAACTCTAAAAACATCCAAATCTTTGATTTCTCCTTCTTCTTCTACCTCGTTATCATCTGTTAGTTCGAAAGTATTAAAAATGCTTCTAAAATACAACCCTTTTGATCCAATTTGCGATTGGTCTCGGAAAGTAATGCAAGATTTAGGAATATTGGATATTTACGATGAATTTATTTACTGGAATGTTGGAAGAGCTAATTTTATCCAATTTTTCCGAACATTTTGGGGTTATGATATTCGAGGTAAAGAGAATTTTCCAGAACATGGGGGCGCTTTGGTTATAGCCAATCACCAATCAGAATTTGATCCATTTTTAGTAGGATCTGCAGTGCATCGTAAAGTTCAGTGGTTATCAAAAGCAGAAAATTTTGAAATCCCTATTTTTCGTTCAATTATCAAACCATTTGGTACTATTCCATTAAGACGAGGACAAAGTGATGAAAAAGCTTTAGCAAAAGTTCGCTCTGTATTAGAAGGAGGAGGATGTGTGGGTATGTTTCCAGAAGGAACCCGTTCTCCTGATGGAAAATTAGGCCCTTTTCATAAGGGTGCAGCACGATTATGTTTAGAAACAGGTGTACCTTATGTTCCTTGTGCAATTTTCGGAGCATATCGAGTTTTTCCTAAGCATGTGAATGTAACCGGTATACGCTGGAATAAGGGTTATAAGATATCAGTTGTAATTGGAAACCCAGTTTATATTGACCCTTCTTTAGAATCGAATTTTGAAAATGCTGAAATGGTGAAAGATGCAATGCGCCATGATATTATCTTATTAAAAGCAGGATTGATGAATAAATCCAGAGTATTGAGAACAAGAAAAGATATTGCACCAGTTGAACAGATTCCAGATCTTAATTCATTAGTTCGTGAAGAAATACAAGTGGATCGAATAAGTAACTCGATTTCTAAAGAAGAACGGATGCAATTAGAAGCAAATTCAGACAATTTAAGTATTTCCTAAAAAATAATTGGGTTGCGCTTTATAATCAAAAGTTTTTTGTTGTTTTCTATTTTATTTAATTTAATTCAAGAATTGTGATAATTGTAATATTCAAAGAAAATCTAAACTTTCATCTGGATCACAGTTAATCTTAGAAAATTAGCATGAAAATAATAGAAAAATTGGTTTAGTTTCATCTGGAGGAGATTGACGATTACTGAAAATTCTGAAAAAAATTTTATTTCAAAATTCATAATTGAGCCGATAAATAACAGTATTTATGGATTGCGCCAAGTTACTAAAAAAATCGGCTATTTAGAAGCAATTGATGGTCTATTTCTTCGAGGGATAGAAGAACCACTAATGTTGAAGCTCCTCACCAGCAATTATCAGTTTGAAATCTCAGGAACTGAAAATCTAAAACAACACATGGAAAATGGTTGCCTATTAATATCAAATTTCCAATCAGCAATAGATCCACTTATTTCTGGAGTATCTGTAATGCATATTACAAAGAAAATTCCCAATCATGTGTTACCATTAAAATTGGGTGTAGATTCTCCAATAATGAATTTAGTTAGAATGAACCAAACAATATTTTCGCGCACATCTGGTTTAGAAGAGGAAACAATAGAAGAATGTCTTATAGCATTAGAACAAAGGAAAATAATTTTTTTCTATCCTGAAATGCAACCAAATTTAGGAAATGGTGCTTTTTTACCATTTAATCCAGGATATATTCAAGTTGCTTTTGAAAGTAAATGTCCAACGATTCCAGTGGCCATTTTTGGAACAGATCGTGTATTCGGACCAAAAATGAAAATTCCAGCCATGAAGGGAAACATTAAAATTCGGTTTGGTAAGCCATTATTTTATAAAAACTTATTTAAAGATGTGATCTCCTTAGATTTTCGCCTATTGGAAAAAGTTAACAAAAAAATTCAACGAAAAGTGAAAAATCTTTGGTCAGATATTTGGGCGGAAGAAGAAGATAAAAAAAAAGAAAGATAATTCTTAATAATACCAATAAGAACAAGAGCTTAAAAGAAGAAAAATGAACAAATCGAATATTCCCACCAGAAAAATAAAAGTAGGAATTCCTCGGGCACTTTATTTTTATCGATATGGCCCACTATGGGTATATCTATTACGTCAATTTCAATGTGATGTAGTCATTTCTGCACCAACTTCAGCAAAAATTGTCGAAGATGGGGCAAAACAAGCTATTTCAGAATTATGTGTTCCTATGAAACTTTACTTCGGACATGTTAAAGCCCTTTTAGATGAATATCCAGATTTAGACTATATTTTTATTCCTCGATATGTTTCTATCCACAAAAACCAGTATTACTGTCCAAAATTCCTTACTTTACCCGAAACCATTAAGTACGGTATGAAATTATCGGTTCCAATCTTGACCTTAGAAGTTAATGCAAAGAAACATTATGGGATCGAAGGAGCAATCGAAATGGGTAAAACTCTTGGATTTTCTCTTGAAGATTCTGGAAAAGCTTGGATGGTTGCTTTTAAAAAGTTTAATCAGCTGAAATCCAAAATGAATTCTTCAAACTACATTGATATATTAGCAAGTCTTGATAAAAATCCGAATCATGTAGTAAAGAAAAGGAAATTTCGCGAAGTTATTCCAAAAAAAATTCGAGGAAAATTTCCGTTATCCATCCTTATTTTGGGACATCCTTACAACGTTTACGAATCATATATAAATATGCATCTAATAGAGCGATTGAAGACATTAGATTGCCATATTCTTACAATTGAAGATACCCACTCAGATCAATTCAAAAAACCGGTGAAAATTAATAAAATATACGAGCAATACTGGCAGAGTGAAGATGAAATTTTGAAAACTGCCCGATATTATTTGAATGAGGGAAAGAAAGAAATAGATGGAGTGATTTTTCTTATCTCATTTGCTTGTGGACCAGATAGTTTAATCGAAGAATTGGTTATGCGGGATATGAAAACACGTAAAATTCCATTTTTAACCTTGATACTTGACGAACATTCTGGGGAATCAGGAATGGTTACCAGAATAGAGTCCTTGGTTGATATGATTCGCCGTAAAAAATATGATTCTTTATCACCTTCTTAAAAATTATGGGAGATTTTCAGATAATGACAAAAATTATTAGTTTTCCTTCTATGGGATGGAGTCGAATTGCTTTTCGCGCGCTGTTTGAAAAATTACCTGGCGTCATCGTATTTCCTCCTCCTCCAGTTACCCGTGATATTGTTAAGATGGGAGCCAAAATCTCTCCTGAATTCGTATGTTTTCCCTTTAAAGTAACTCTTGGCGAATTTGTTAATATGATCGAAAATCATGATATTCATACGTTTGTAATGTCAATAGATTGCGGGCCTTGCCGTTTGGGTTTTTATGCACCTATCCAAGAGAAAATCTTAAAGGATTTGGGTTATGATGTGGAAATCATTCCAATTCAACAAGATGATTTACTCAATTTCAAGTGGACCAAAACTTTACTTCAATTGTCAAATGTAACAAACCCAATTATGAAATACTACGACGTTATCCGTTGCACTCGTCTTGCTTTAGTAAAAATGAGTTATATTGCAGATATTACCCGATTAGAAGGTTTAATCCGATGTCGAGAAATACACAAGGGAGATACAACTCGTGTAGTAAAAAATCTAATGGATCAACTTGATAATGAATGGGATCTTCAAGTTCTTCATCATTTTGATAAGATAATTCAAACAGCTTTTGCAAAAATTAGAATAAAACGCGACATCGAACCTTTACGGGTAATAGTTACAGGAGAAAATCATATCGTTATGGAACCTTTTATCAATATGGATATTGTCCGAAAATTTGGTGAAGAGGGTGTAGAAGTTCATTTGGCAAATAGTTTATATGGTTGGATTTTACATAAACTTCACATAAATGCAGAACGTAAAAAATTGGAGAAACTATCCAAACCATACATTCCACTGGATATTGGTGGTGAGGCAATATGGGTGGTTGGACATTACATTGAAGGTCAAAACCAGGGATTTGACGGATTTATTCACTTATATCCATTTACTTGTATGCCTGAAAACACTGCCCGAGGAATACTGGAAGGACAAAGTCCTGATCCTTTTTATCTACCAATTCAATTTTACAGTATTGATGAACATACAGGTTATGAAGGTATGCGAACCCGCCTGGAAAGCTTTATTGACTTAATGAACTCAAATCGACAAGGAAATCCAAAATTTCAAAAGAGATATAGAGAACCACCAGAAATCAAAGCAATTTTTGATAATAATATCTCTTTGACCAACCCTTCGCCATTATTTTCTGAGATTCTCACCCCATTTGCTAATAATTTGAATATTTTAATATCGGAGCTTTTTAATATGAAAGCCACAAAACAAAATACAAAGGGAGATAGAAATACTTAATGGAAAAACAAAAATTGGAAGAAACCAAACAAATTACTACAGTAAGTCTTGATACACAATCAGTAAAAGCACAAATAAATCAAGACTCAAAATTTAAAGAAATTCGTAATGTATATATGGGTATTGACATTGGATCTGTTTCCATTAAAATTTTACTACTTGATGAACAAGAAAACATTATTGAACGGTTGTGGTTGCGAAATCAAGGTAGCCCAATTGAATCTTCAAAAAAGGGCTTGGCTCAGTTAAAAAGACAATTGGAAGAACATGGGATTTTAAATAAAATTCGAATTATTGGAGTAGGAACTACAGGTTCTGCACGATATCTTATCAAAAGTGTCATTGGTGGTGATATTGCAAAAACTGAAATTATTGCTCACGCTGTAGCAGCCATTCATTATAATCCAGATGTTCGAACGATTCTAGAAATTGGTGGACAAGATTCAAAAATAATTTTACTTAGAAATGGGATTGTATCAGATTTTGCAATGAATTCTGTGTGTGCAGCAGGAACAGGTAGTTTTCTTGATCATCAAGCTAGTCGATTAGGTATTCCAATTGAAAAATTTGGGGAATTTGCACTTCGAGCGAGTGAAAACGTTACAATTGCGGGTCGTTGTGGTGTTTTTGCCGAAAGTGATATGATTCATAAAGCTCAAATGGGATATTCAAAAGAAAGCATCATCCGCGGATTATGCGATGCGTTAGTTCGTAATTATTTAAATAATGTTGGAAAAGGTAAAGAAATAAAAGAACCAATTCTATTTCAAGGGGGAGTAGCATTTAATAAAGGTTTGATTAAAGCATTTCAAGAAGAATTACATAAAAAAGTAATTGTTCCAGAAAATGGTTTGAATATAATGATGGGAGCTTACGGTGCGGCGTTATTAGTTAAAGAAGAAGCAGAACGAACTCAAAAAATGATAGGAACTTGGGAAACTAAATTCAGAGGATTCGATCTTTTACATTTTGATTTTGAAACAAAAGCATTTCAATGTCAAGGTTGCCCAAATCGTTGTGAAGTGGTTTCTGTATATATGCATAAAAAAGACGAAGAAACTGGAGAAGAGAAGAAAGAATTAGTTGCCCGCTGGGGAGATCGTTGCGGTAAATGGGCGGTTTACTAATCACTTTAAATTAAAGGTTTTTAATCATGGATAACAATAACTTTTCTATTTCGCAGAAAGATAAGATAAATGAAAAATCATCTTCAAACAAATCTTTAATTGATGTAGATAAAGCAATAAGTGAGATAAAAAAAATAGCTAGACAAATTCAAACTCCTTCAGATTTATTGGATTTAACCTGGGAACAACTAATTCCTAAGATAGTAAAGGAAAAAACAGATGAATTTTTCCAAAACGCTCAAAAAACGATTGACTATTTTTTCAGACACTTAATTTAATCTAAATCTGATTAAAATCAAAAAATAAAAGTAGTAAAAAAAAATTGATGAATTTTAAAATTCGAGGATCTTTTTAATTTTTTAATTTTATTATCCAATCGTAAATTATTCTCAACATATCAATCCGTCTGTTCACTATGCACATTAATTTTCTAGATAAACGATATACTTTCACTCAAAAATGCTTGGTTAAAGAATTCCGTAAAGTTTAAGTTACACCTCTGTTTTGAATAATTATGACAACTCGCCTTAAAATGCCCGTTACAA
>NZ_JBPLBG010000009.1:0-27104 GCF_054039255.1 Candidatus Harpocratesius sp. | reverse complement strand
CATCCGAGTGTTATATGGTTGAAAATGGGTCCTTAGGGTTCATTTGAAATCGTGTAGCGCGAGGAGGGAGAAGTCGTAACAAGGTAGCCGTAGGGGAACCTGCGGCTGGATCACCTCCTTTACAACGTACCGAAGGTATCATCCTTCGGGCATTTCTTTTTATACAATTGATTTTAATATTTATAGTTTGTCTATTACAACTAAGCTGCTTTTGGGCCTATAGCTCAGTTGGTAGAGCGCCTGACTTGCACTCAGGAGGTCGGGGATTCAAATTCCCCTAGGTCCATTTTTATTTATGATGAATGAGATTAATTTGTACCAAAATTTTTAATATTTTTAATAAATAAGAAAAATTAATGTTCTTAATACCTTTAAAGTTAGCAGATTGGGATATGGATAAATTTCGATTACGATTACAATTATTAAGTGTATTGGTAATTGTTGTAATACTTATCTATGTAGTTTTTTCTTCAAAAGATAATGAAAGTTAATTTTTTTAATAATTATTTTTGTTTAACTGCAGATACTATTTTAATTATATCGTTGTTTTTTATTTCATAATGTTCTCCTAAACGCATTTTTGTTCTTGCATCTAAACCATAGATAAAATTCTTAGCAAGATCAGAATGAATTTTCTTTTCAACAAACTTCTTCAATTTCATGTTTTGCAAAACTAAATGTGCATCTGGTAAAACGTTTCCATCTTTATCAGAAAATGAATTAATGTCGTAAACAGGATAAACCACAACTTGATTTAGAACATTAAAAACTGAATAATTTATTATATCTTGGATACCTGTACTTTCATATTTTTTGAGTATTTTTTCTTTAATCTCTTTTAGTATATTTAATTCAGATTTTTGCAATTTTTCACTTTGCATTATTTTAAAATTAGCATCACCTGGTAAATATTCAATAATTTTTTCTTCTGCATATTTTCTTAGCCAGTATTCTGCTAAAGCACTGCAAGGAATTATTTTATCTTTATATCTCTTTTTTAGTTTTATTAACATTTGTTCTCCATTATGCTTATCAATTTTATTTGCTGCAATTATTATTGGTTTTGAAATCTCTCTTAATTTTCTCGCAAATTCAAAAATATTATCATCATTCCATTTTGTTAATTTCTCAAAATCTAAATTAACAGAATTCATTGCATTAAGAATATGCTCCTTTTGAATTCCAATTCCAGCTAGACGTTCATGTAATAAATCTATAAATGATAGTTTTTCTTGCTCAATCTTCCGAATAAATTTTCCCCAATCTTTTTTAATAATAAGATCTTTAAACCAAAAATTAATTTCATCTTCTAAAAATTTGATATCTTCTAATGGATCTCTTGCTCCTTCATCAATATCTTGACCTTCAGCATCCAAACTTCCAGAAATATCAATAACATGAATCAATACATCTGCTCGTGCAAGATCTGATAAAAATTGGTTTCCCATCCCTTTTCCTAAATGTGCATCAGGAACTAATCCTGCAACATCCAAAAGTTTCACAGGAATAAATCTATTTTGATTTATGCAGATGGAGTTTTTTGGATTGTCTTTAATATTTAATTCTCGACATGCACAAATTGTTCTGACAAATGATTTTCCTAAATTTGGTTTTATGGTTGTAAATGGATAATTTGCTGTTTTATATTGAGTCAAACAAGCTGCATTAAGGAATGTACTTTTACCAGAAGAAGGTTTCCCAACAATTCCAATAAGCATAATTATTAGTATTTTTTAACATTTAAAAGAGTTTAATTTTTAGATTTCTCTGAATTTTGACTTAAAAGATATTTAATTGCTGGCTCCAATTCTTGAATTATAATATTTTCAATGATTTTTTCTCCTGGTTCTTTAATTAACAATGGTTGTGATTTATTCATTAAAATTTCCAATTCTGTATGTAATTCTTTTAATTCTTGCTTGATGAGTTTACTATTTTCAATTATTTGTTTCTTTTTATCTAGAACATCTACAGATGAATTAGGTAATTGCATTTTTGGTAGATTAAATCCTAAAAAAATATCATTACTTACTTTTTTTAATTTATTAAGATGAAATTCAATCAGTTTGATTATTCTGCTTTCTTTATCATTAAATAAATTATCATATGAACTTGCTAATGTAAAAATGATTTTAAAATTATAACTAGAATATTCCAATTCTATTGGAATAAATATAACATATCTTTTCGCTATTTTTTCTTTATATAATTTTCTTGAGAGATTTTGGTAAATTTCTTGACAGTGTTTTTTATATGATTCATATACTTGTAAACCAAGGGAATAAAACTCTAAAATATTATTTGAATCAGTTTCAATGATGAAGACTTGAAGTGATATTAAATTTCTATTTGATTGGAGATTATTCTTGATACCTTGTATATTTTCATCATTTTCAAGTCTATTATCTATTTTTAACATATTTCTTACAATTTTCGCTAATTTCAAGCCATTGAGACAATCTTCAATTCTTAATTCAGAATTATAAGGATTTTTAACTAATTCCTTTAAAAGGACATAACGTTTTTGAATATCTTTCCATTCAGAAATTATTAGATGCTCATTCTGAATTATTGAAGTCAACTTGTCAAAAATTGAGAAAATTTTTAACATGGCTCCTAAGTAGTTATCGCAAAATATAAGTTCTTCAATTTGGTGAATTTTTTTTAATAAGTCTTCATAAAAATCTTTTACAATTTTAAATTTTGTGTTATTTAAAGTTAAAATTTCTTCTTTCTTCAAATTTTCTTG
Organism: Candidatus Harpocratesius sp.; assembly: GCF_054039255.1. Lineage (NCBI taxonomy): Archaea > Promethearchaeati > Promethearchaeota > Promethearchaeia > Promethearchaeales > Promethearchaeaceae > Candidatus Harpocratesius > Candidatus Harpocratesius sp. The sequence continues at coordinate 24,355 of NZ_JBPLBG010000009.1, read as the reverse complement.
TTTATTTTTTCTTAGATTTTTAATAATTTGTTCTTTTTTTTTAAGCTTTAATTTCTGGAAGAATTTATTTTGATTTTTTTTCTTTTTACTTGCTGATCCTTCAATATTATTAGTATATAGTAGAAAAGGTTTTGCATTTGAGTAGGTTTTTATTATACACATCCCAGTAGGAAGATCTTGAATATTAAATGTCTGGCCTTTTTCAATACCTAAATGATGAATAATATCCTCACTTCTTTCATTAAACTTAAAAAATAATTTTGTCCCAGAGTTTAATACTATATTTTTACTTATATCCATTGAAGTAGTAATTGAAAGGAGACCTTCTCCCTTTCCCCTTAATAATAATGCAATATCCTCCAAATATAATGATACATTCGATAAATTCACTAATTTATTTGATGCAATATATGAAACATCCTCAAAAATTGTTAAATGTTTTAATTGATCTGTTGGATTACGGTTCATTGCCATTTCCCAAATCCATTTCAGAATTAAATTTGCAAAAAAAATTAAATCTTGTTTTGAACCACCTAATTTTAAAATACTTCCTAAATTAATAACCGTTTTTCTTTGAAGTATTTCTGAAACTTTCAAAGTTTTTTTAGTATCACTAAATACAGCACTTAGTGGCCCATAAGAAAACCTTCTTAATCTATTTTTAATGCTAACTATAGTATTTTCAATTTGCGGAATACTATTTTTTAATTGATTTTTTGAATCATACAATATTGAAAAGAAATTACTCCATGTTTTTGGTTCTGATGATTGACATACTCTTTTTAACACATCTACAAGCACACTTTCCATTTGTGGTGAGAATTCGGAATTGAAGTCAAGGATTCTGCAGGATTTTAGACTATCAAATAGAATTTCTGCATAATTTTCACTTGAAAAAATATCTTTATCAAAAAGATTAATTGAGAAATTTATTCCTGGTTCTAATATTAAAAGATCTGGAATATATGTCTGCAATTTGGCATATTCACCTTTAAACTCAAATAATGTAAATGGAATTGGTTTTAATTTTTTGATAACTTCTTTTAGGAAATACATAATGAAACTAGTTTTCCCAGTACCAGTCTGACCATATATTAGAATATGTCTTTTTAATTCTTCAATATCAAGACTTAGCTTTTGCAAATAATGATTTTTATATATAATTATTCCTAATGGAATAGATTTTTTTCTTTTTCTTTTCAACCTTTTTATAGGTTTATATCCCCACCAAGTACAATTAAAGCGTTTTTGATGGATTTTTTCTACATAAAAAATTCCAATAATAAAAAAAAAATCAATGAGATAAAAAATTTGTATTTTATTATTCTGTAGGATCAAATTCACAAGAAATATAATTACATTTTTAAAGATAATTAAAAATAATAAGGATTTGATGAAAATGGAGTTATAAATTTTAAATTTTTTCAGTTTCCATATTTGAAATATAAAAACACCAAAACTAACACAAACAACACAAATATTTAACTCTAAAATAATTATCCAGAAATTGTTATATTTCATTATTAGAGGATTAACCCCAAAAATTGAGTAAATCACAAGTAAAACCATACGTAATAAAATACCTAAAGATAAAAATAACGAAAATTTTAGGCATAAATTTAAAATTTTTGTTGACTTAGACTTCCTATCAAAGGGGTGATTTGTATGAGTTTGCACCAACCTTATTTAATATTAAAGGAAAACACACAACAATTAAAAGGAAAAGATGCTCTAAAAACTAACATTGAAGCAATTAAGGCAATTGCAGAAACAATTCGAACGACTTTGGGCCCCAAGGGCTTAAATAAAATGTTAGTAGATTCGTTAGGAGATATAACCATCACTAGTGATGGTAATAAAATACTTGAAGAATTAAGTATAGATAACCCAACAGCTAAAATGATTGTTGATCTTGCGAAAACTATCTATAAAAATGTTGGAGATGGCTCAAGTTCTGTTGTTTTATTCATTGCTGCTTTAATGGATAAAGCGGATGAAATGATTTCTATGAATTTAGCTCCCACAATAATCTATGAAGGTTATTTAAAGGCGATTAAATTTTTAAAACAAGAAATTAATAATATTTCCAAAAAATTAACACTAGAAAATACTGATTTTGTTAAATCGTCAATTGTTCGGACTGCATTAAGTAGTAAATCTCTGATGGATGCTCAAGATTTATTTGTTAACATCATTGTCGATGCAATTAGTAAAGTACAAGAAAATCGTGCAGATAAACCATATATAGACCTTGACAATATCCAAATTATTAAAAAAGAAGGAGAAGGGCTACATTCAACAAGATTAATTGATGGAATTATCATAGATAAAGAAGTAGTTAGTCCAATTCTTCCTAAAACAATCCAAAACGCAAAAATTGCTCTTCTTAATGGTGCTTTAGAGATAGTCAAAACTGATTTTTCTTCTGAAATCCAAATTTCTGATCCTGGTGAAATCCAGAAATTTTTAGAGCAGGAAGAAAATATGATAAAAGTTTTAATTGAATCAATTCATGCATCTGGAGCAAATGTTGTTTTTTGTCAAAAAGGTATAGATGAAACAGCACAGCATTTTCTTTCGAAATATGGAATTCTTGCTGTTCGTCGTGTAAAAAATTCTGATATGCAGAAAATTGCCAAAGCCACTGGGGCTAAAATTGTTACTCAAATCAAAGATTTGACTTCATCAGATCTTGGAACTGCAGGAATTGTTAGTGAACGAAAGATCGGTGGAGACAATATGGTTTTTATTGAACATTGTTATAATCCAAAAGCGGTTACAATTTTAGTAAGAGGTGGGACTGAGACAGGAGTAAATGATGCAGAACGTTCTTTAAAAAATGGATTAAATGCTCTCAAATCTTTAATTGAAGTACCAAGATTTGTAGGTGGTGGTGGTTCCATTGAAATTGAATTACGAAAGAGAATCCTTCAATATGCAGAAAAAGTTGGAGGAAAACAGCAAATTTCTATTGAAAGTTTTGCAGATGCTTTAGAAATTGTTCCCACAATATTAATTGAAAATTCTGGCAAGGATCCCCTGGATATTCTCACATCATTAAGATCTCAAGTAGATTATAGCCAAAACAAATGGTTTGGATTTGATGCAATTTCACGTAATATTGTAGATGTGCAAAAAGCAGGAATTATAGATTCAATGGAGATTAAATGGCAAATTTACAATCTTGCTACTGAATTGGCTGTTATTTTCATTCGAATTGATGATTATATTAAGGCAAAAGGAAAATAGTCGATTTAAAAATTAAATTTAGATATTTTGATCATTATTTTTTGTATAATTTTTTTTCTTCTTGGTTTTTCATTATTAGTTTAAGTTACTAATTTTCTTTCTTTCGTTTAAATGAGTAAAACTTACATAATTTTTATCTTAAAGAAAAATATGCGGGGTTAAGGACATATTTTTCTCGAAAACATGCTTTGGAGTCTATTCTAAATCTATTTTATAATAGAATTCCTATAAGATATTTAAATAGAATAAAAAAAATTAAAATACTCTCTAAAAGGGGGCACTACCCCCATTAGCTACATCTTTTTATCTTTTCTTTGATTTTAAAATAAAAGATAGATAGAATTAGAACTACTCATATTTGGGTAAAAAATTGCGATTAATTTCCCAAAAAGTAATTCCCCACTTAAATTTCTCTAAAAGATTGTACGCTTTTTGTGGGAATCCTGAATAATATAAAGCAGCTGCTAAGGCTTCTGCAGAACTTAGTTTATCCCATTTTCCATAATTTACTGTATTAGCTGCAAGTAAATGTGGGAGTCTGCGTCCAGTTTGGAATTTATGGGTGAAAACCGTATCAATTTGTTTCCACGAGCAATCTATTACAATTATTCCATATTGTGCAATCGAAATATGATCATATTGAGAAATTTCTTTTTCTGCGAAAGGATCCAAGATAATTGCTTTTTTCGGAAATTGCTGTAATTTTTTTCCCATTTTAACCAAACTAAATTTTGCTAGCTTAACAACAGTATTTTTCTTTGGATCATCTTGATTAAGATATAAACAAAATAAACGAGGTTCTTGAGGTTCCATTTTTTATGAGGGAATTTTTATATGTTTAGAAACGTTGACTACCATAAACAGTTTTGCATTTGAAAGACGCGGGGATAATCAAGTCTGGTCCACGATGCTGGACTTAGGATCCAGTGCATAGCGCCGCGAGGGTTCGAAGCCCTCTCCCCGCATATTTCATATATTGAGGTAAAAAAATCGAAATACTAAACTCAATGGTAAATATCACCAAGTTTTTTTTATTAGTCATGGCTTTTTGCTATATCTCAATCAAGATGAAAATCAAACTTGTTATAAAATAATACTAATTCAAAAATAGTAATTTTAACTAAAATAATTCAGCTGATGTTAATTTAATTATAGGATACTGAAATTTTTACGGTATTCTTATTTAGTATATTAGTAATACTTAGATTATTAATCAAAATATTGCACTGCGAAGCTGATAATTATGAGTGTTAGAGAAAGTTTAGTAAAACATTTATCTACAATCATCCGTTCTTCAAAAGCAACAATTATGGCGCTTTTATCAGATGAAAATGGGCTGAGTATTGCTAAAACAGGTCGTAGTACAGATTTAATCCTTGATAGTAATGCCATAACAAGTGTTTCATCTGCTGCTTTTTCATCAAGTGAAGAAAATTGGACTGATTTAGGGATTCAAGATCAAATTATCGCCTTTTCTTTTTTTGAAAAAATTTGTCTTATAACTATTCGCATTCAACAGACTCTTTTAACTATAGTTCATGATTATAATCTGGATTGGCCTTTAGATGCGGATAGTATTGGATCAAGTATTTATCATTTACGGCAAGAAATTCATAATTTCTTTGGTTCAGGAGAGATCAGTGAATCTGAAATAGAAGAATTCAGTAATAATGTAAGAGGCGCGATATATCTCAGTAGCATGGGCACTGAAATTCCATTTGTATCTTATGCCCCATCAAATCATCAATCCCTAGAATTAAATCAGAATATTTCTGCTATATTGGATTCAATTCAAAATCCAATTTTCATTGAATACGGATTAGTTAATTCAAGCGGACTAACAATAGATGCAAGAGATTTATCTCCTGATGATGTCAATTTGTTGTCAGTAGATGCTTTTAGCGCAAATGCTAATGTGGGTTTTCAAAAGATGGTAGAAGAAGCAGATTCTATGAATATAGGAGGTTTAGTTTCATATCTTTGTGTATCTGGTCCAGATCCAGAGAATTTTTATGGTATTCTCAGCAATCCTTGTGGAAAACTGCATTTTAAAGATTCAGATAGTGGCAGTGAAATTCTTTTGCCCGTTTCATTTGTTTCTTTATTTCCAATGATGTACGGTGCAGTCCCAGTGCTATGTGAAGCAAGAAATATTGCCCATTCTATTATTGAGGTAATTGGTGAAGATCATATAACCAAAAAATTCATAAATAGTATTAATGTAATTGTAAAATCAAAATATGAAGAATAAAAAAATTTAGAACAACAAATTTTTTTTTTCCTTGCTTTTTTCATCTATATGATATAGATTAACCGATAGGTGTTATTCTTTTCCGAACTGGTTTTTTTGCAACTGTTTTATTCACTTTTCCCTTTTCTTTAGGATAATAACGCGTTTCAAAATCATCCCAAGATTTTGAAAAGACATGATTAGTAAATGCTTCCTTTAATCCTGAAATTTGTTTTAATCGAAGGACTTCGTCTCTATCCATTCCTAATTTTTGGCAAATTTTCTCATCACTCCAACCTTGTCGAACTAAATCGAGTACTATATCAGACATGGAACGAATGTGGTGTGTTCCTCTGGCCCTATTATGTCGAATAGTAGATCCCATGCGTTCATCCAGTGGTTTATCAATAATTGTTAAGGGAAGATGGCCTTTTATTCGTTTTTTAATATCTTTGAATTCACGACCAACTCGATTACGATGAAATCCGTCAACAATTTCATAATTGCCGTTTTCTAGCCGATAAGCGACAATTGGCTGTGTATACCCATCAGATTTGATTGATTCATAAAGAAGTTTCATTTCAGGTTGTGCAACTCGGTTTGGATTGTAAGTATTTGCTTGTATTTTTTCTATAGGAATCCATAATACTGTATCAACAGGTTCACTAAATGGGGAAAACTGTGCGATTTGAGTGCGCAATTCATTCAAATATGTCACTTGTTCTTCAAATGACATGTTTTCTAGATTTTTCTGAATAGATTTTATGATCTCTTTTATATTGTTCATCATATTATTCACATTTTTTGTTTTCTTTCATGACTCTATCTTTCATAATCATATTTACTTTTTTTTATAAAATAAGCGAGTCTCTTTTCTTTAGTGATTCATTCAATCTCTATATTTATGTCAGTTTTAGGCTTTAAATCTCCTTTTTCATCTTTAATCTTTTTTTTTCCAATTTCTATTGCTTCGATTCTCTTTCGTAATTTACGTTGAATATGTCCATCTCCTGTTAATCGATGTTTTTCACGTAGTTTAATTAAAAGTTCGTCTCCGGCTTTATCATATCCAAAATCCAAATAAGTCATATAAAAATCATTTTTTTCAATCGCTCGAGCAATTGTTTGCCAAGAAACTGATTTACTCCTTCCTGCATCAGGCATTTTCCCATAGGGGATTCCCAGATTCTTTTCACACCAAAGCATATAATATTTTATTTTCTCATAATAACGTCGCATTATTAAAGGTTCATAAATTCCAATAGATTCAAGTAAAAAAACCGTGTACTGTTGCCAAGTTAAATGATCTGGTTTCATTGATGTAAGGTTTCCTAATAGAGATGTGCGACAATATATTGCACCAAAATTAACACCCTCCACCCGTTGGAGTAAGCGTTCCCAAGTTTCTGGTTCAATTACTCGATATTGATCCAATCCTGCTTTTTGGGCAGACCCAAACGGCTGACATATTCTCTGGAGTGAAAGAGGAACCCCATTTTTATACATGTCTTCATAAACATGATTATAATCTAAATCAAATTTTGCTACACAACCCCAAATATCTTCTACTTTCCAATCATAAATTGGATATGCATTGTAAATATCTGGTAATATTTCTGTAGTCCAAAATAATCCCTTATAACGGGGTTTATCTCGGTTTGCTACAGCTAAAAAGCGACGGAGAGATTCATCGGTACGAATTCCTACAACTATTGCTGTTCGTTTAGCTTTTTTCGTTTTATGAAGCCATTGTGAGTATTGAAAAATAAAGCGATCAAAATCATTTATATTTTCAGCAAAAGGAAATGGATTATTATCCCAAGTAATTGCCTCTTCAGGAATGTCTCGTACCCAATATTCTCTTGCAGATTCATCCCAAGTAATAAACTCTGGATTTAAAGCAGAAGTGGCATTATCTTCACAAAATGGCAAACAAATCCAATAAAAATTTTCACAATTCGGTTTCACTTCTTCACGTAATGATTCCACAAAGCGAGCGGTCTCCATATACATGGCTTCAAAATCAATGAACATTACAGAAAACTTTTTGCCCATTTCTGTCGCCACCATATTAGCAAGTTGGAGTGTTACCCCAGAATCTTTACCTCCGCTAATGGCAAAACTTATATTATCAAATTCAGTAAAAAGTAATCGAAGTCGGGCAAAAGTGGCATCTAATACATTTGTTTCAGTATATATTTTATTAGATTTTCTCACGTATTTTATTTCAGGTGAAGCGAACTGAGATATTTCTTGTTTGGCTATTTTTCTTTTTTTTGATGTCTTTTCTTTTTTCTTCTTTAATAATTCAGAATTAGCTGAAAGCCTTCTATTTTTTTCCATTTGACTTTTTATGATAAATTCTGATTGTTTTTGACTTATTTTTTTTTTTAGAATGATTGAATCAGAAATATTCGGAATGACTTTCACTGTGTATTGAAATCCTCTTTCCTTATTTACCTGATCAAGATGTTTAAATTGATTTTCAAATGCGTTCATAAATTTACAGTCACTCCAGCCTCTTACCCTTTATCTATGCTTTTCTTTGCTTATTATATATCAATATCTGTATTTTATCAATGTAATTATTAATGCTAAACTATTTTTAGATTTTGATGATTTTTCTTATGTTTTTTAGTAATGCACTCAATACTTAAATCATGGCTTTTAACTCTGATTTTAATCTTAATAATGATTTTTATTTAACGTTGCTTGAACGTTCATCTATGGATAAATTTATTCGAGTTATTAATTCTAATTATGAACGTATTAAACCTTTTCTTATCAATCCGTATCAACATCAAGCCTATTTCTTGACATCATTATGGGTGGATAAAATTTTTCAAAAACACAAATTTTATTACTTTCATTCAAAAAGGTGCCCTAATGATGCAATTGGCGCAGTCACCCTCAAAAAAATCGTCGATTTTGCCTATATTGAATATTTCTTTATCGATGCTTCTCGTCTCCATCGTGGATATGGAAAAATTATGCTGAATTTGCTAGAAAAAATCATTCGAGATCTCAACCTAAAAAAAATACGCCTTTTAGTTCATAAAGATGCAGTATGGGCACAGCATGCTTATCAAAAATATGGATTTCACCTTCTTCTTTCGGATAAACATCAAATCATGGAGTTTGAAAATGGAAGAATCGCACCTTTTTTTTTAGTTAACCATTTACTCTATGAAAAAATATTATCAGATTAAATTGATTAAATAAAAAAAAAATCATAAAGCATTAAAAGTTGCAAGAAGTGAATAGGTATGAAGTAATATTGCTATCTCTTCAGTTATATGTTGGATTTAAAGAATTTTGAAGATAAATGATTTGGATAAATTATCTCCCTTTAATTATGAATTTTTTTGGTTTTTTCTTTATTACATTGATATTTTGATGATAAATATTAAAGTTGATCAAAATCGATCTAATTCTTAGATATATTTAATTATATTCCCAATTTAACCAAATTAAGATCTAATTATAAATAATTACATGATAGAAGAATTGGTGCCCACGCAGGGACTCGAACCCTGGTCATCGGGGTGAAGGCCCGAGATGCTTGACCGCTACACTACGTGGGCTTAAGAATTCACTTTGGAATACGATATATAATGGGGCATAATTTTAAAATTTTTCGAGAATGTAGAGTAAAACCGTCATTTTTGTCTGAACACCTCAGAAAACCATAAAGATTTTATGCAACCTTTCTTAAATAAAAGTGAATTGCCTTGAGTCTTCAATCTTTGCAAAATTGTTATGAAATTTCAAGTTCAGTTATATTTTTTTCAGAATCCACAAGTAATAAAGGTAATTAATCCACTGAACTCTCATTTCAAAATTTGTGAAGAAGTTTTTTAAATCTTATGTGTTTCATATCTTATGCGTAGGAGAATTTCATCTAATGGAATATCAAGTTCATCTGCCCAACGATATTTCACTTTAGGTGTTGAACATTGTTCGTTTGGACATTCTGGATATTCTTCCCAAGATATATGATTATTTGCTAATACCATGTGGAAATAGAAACAATTCAAGGATAAATATGTAAAGAATCACTAATTTCGGAATTTTTTTTGCGATGATTTCTAACCAAAAATTAGAAAATTTGCAAGAACATCTGCTTCCGACATATTTCGACAATTTAATTCATAAATAGGGTGAAAGACTATAAATATTAAATATTCAACCACATCTTTTCATTTCTATGGATAATCAAAAAAAAATTTTTAAGAGATTGAGAAATCTGAAAAAAAATTTGGCTAAAAATTAATGTTTTCTATTTTCTACTATATAATTTTTAATTCGCAAAAAGAAATAGATATATTTATTGGAAAATTAGAAAAAATGCAAGTTTCAAAAAAATATTATCGTATTTTTCAACATTAAGTAATAAAATTTATAGGAAAAAATAAAAGAATATTCCAATTACTTGTAAGCGTTTTTATAACTGATTACTGACAAATTAACTTTTCGCTCTTTGAACAAAAAAATTTTTAATTGAATGAATATTTTATCTTTTGTTAGTTCTTCAAGTAAAACTAATAGATTTGACCTTGCAGGAGTAGCTTAGTCGGTAGAGCGGTCGGCTGTTAACCGGCAGGTCGCAGGTTCGATCCCTGTCTCCTGCGCTATTTTTCTCCCCATTTTAATCGATCAGAATGTATTTTAATCATATAATCATACAAATTTCATGAGATAAAATCTTTGGTTGAATTTTCCTTTAATTGAAGAAATCGAAAATTTTGAATGAGATTCTTCAGTAAAAGATGAAAGTTTTTTCGAGATGTAATGCTCACTAATGTATGTCAAATAAATCTTTATTAGTGCTTGGCTCTATAGCATACGACTTTATCATGCAATTTCCAGGAATTTTTAATGATAATCTAAGCATTGACACTGAAAAGAATATTTTTAATTTGGCCGTAATGCCAGAATCAAAGAAAAAGAGTTTCGGCGGGACTGCAGGAAATATCTCCTATAATTTGGGATTATTAGATGTTCCTACACGAGTGATTACAAGTGTCGGGAGAGATTTTGATACTTTGGGTTATAAACAGCGTATTAAAAATATGAAAAGTGTGAAATTTTGGGGCGATGAACATCCCGATGAATTTACTGCTACTTGCTATATTGTGAATGATCAGAATCATAATCAGTTAATTATCTTCCATGAAGGAGCGATGAAGCGATGTTCTGATATAAAGTTAGTAGAACATGGTATTTCTAAGAGTTCCATTCAATTTGCTTCTGTGAGTCCTGATAATCCTGGAGCGATGGTGGCATGGGCAAAAGAATTGATAAAGTTAGAAATTCCATTTATATTTGACCCAGGACAGATGGTGCATTATTTTAAGAAGCAAGATTTGATGGAAATCATACCTAATGCTTACCTAATAATCGGGAATGAATTTGAAATGAAAAAAATTGAAGAGATTCTCGAGACTGATTTAGCAGGTTTAAGGGCGTTAAACTCAATGATAATTATCACTTTAGGTGAGAAGGGAGCCGTTTGTTATTGGGGAGAAAATGAGAAACATATTCATCCGATGATTGTGGAACACGTAGCTGATACAACAGGAGCAGGGGATGCGTTTCGTGCAGGTTTACTTTATGGATTATATAATCAGATGCCTTTAGTTAAAGCGTGTAGATTTGGAGCGATTATATCTGGGTTTACGATTGGAACAGTGGGTCCACAAAATCAAACATTTACACTTGAAGAAATCCGGGAAAAATTCAGTATAACTTACGGAGATGAATTATTGTAATTGTGTGAAAGAACGGATCAAGATTAGAGAAAAAGTAGATAGGAAAAATGAGAAAATAGGGTGAATATAATCATAAAATTTCTCACTTTATTCACTCTCATTTAGTGAAATTCAAATGATGAAATAAGTATATCATATAATTAATAAAGGAAAAAACAAAAAAGATAAAAGATCTAATCGCTTAGATATATAGAGATTTATCTGTTTCAGTGAGTTTTACCTTGGGTTGGAATGAGTCGAGTTCATCTTCCAATGCTTTTCGCTTATTCTCTAAATCTTGTGAGATTTCATTAATTCTATTTTCGCTATATGCGTTTTCTATCGGTAATTCATAAAATTTACCAACTTTTTCCAATAATTGAATTGATGCTTGCAAATCTGTGAAATTATCATTCATTACAGCAGCATTATCTGTTTCAGCCAAAAGTACCGTTCCTTCAATACCGAATCGTGCCTTCGCTATGGTTGGAATCAGCCCGTTTGAACCAATAATGACTCCTTTACTTACTTTTTTCGCTTCTCCTGTTGCAAATAAACGTTCGATACTTTCATTATCAGTAGAAGTAACATAAATATTAATTTGATCAGGGTCTGCTTTTTTGGTGGGATAAGCACCAAGCGAAAGAACTTTTGTGATACCGAGTTTATGGATGATTGTAGCCAGATAGTCTGATATTTCGTAAATTCCCCGAGGTGACATAGCTTGTGCGTCTGCAGTAATGAAAACTAAATCTTGCTGTTCTTTAGGGTCTTTATAGAATAAAATCTCTGCTTTAGGTGTGGATAGCAAGCTGTTATCGATAATAGCGCCTGCAGGATAATCATTGAAGATAATTTCACAATATTTAGTGGCTTTAAAGATACCAATAAGTTGATCGACTGCGAATTTTCCGATATCTGCAATCCCTGGCATTCCTATAATACATAATGGATTGTGAAGATCGGACGGTTGAAGTGTGGTGAATTGGATAAACCGGAAGTTTTGCATGGATGGGTGTCACCAAATTTGATTTCCAAAGTCATGAGGTGTGAGTTGCGTAAAAAAGGTTACCGGACTGAGGTTTTCAAGGTTCTTATAATGAGAAATGATCTCGCTTGTCTAATCAAGAGGATTACTATGAACGGGATATTATCAAAAGATGTGCATAATATCACAAACAATGTTTACTTATAAAGAAATAAGAATAGCTAGATGAGAATAATCTCGATAAAAAGTAAAAGGAAAATATGTAATTGTAGTAGCAATTAAATGATCTAATAATTTTTATTAATGAAATTTAGAAAATCAAAGATAGAAGCTTAAATTGTCAACAAATGCTGTAGAAGGGGAAAATTCAATAAAGATCAGATGTTGATAAGCAATGGAAAAAAAAATAATAATAAATCAGGTCAAATAGAAAAAAGTGAATTAAACATGGAAAAAGATAGAGCAGATAATCATTTAGAATCGACAACGGTGAGAATAAAAGAACCGGCGATTTTACATCTTAAGAAAGTGTTAAGCTCTATATCTTTTCAAGATTTTAATGAAAAAAAAAAAGAAACTTTAAAAAATCATGCATATAAAAAAAAGATTTTAATAAATCAGTCTCAAGAAAAATCATCTCAGCATAGTAATTCTGTTCGAAATCCACTTCCCTATTTTGTTTCTCTTTTGTCAACTGGATTAGACAGCCCAGTTGCTACATATTTGATGATGCGACAAGGAATGGATTGTATCTCTATTTCATTTTTAAATGGAGGAGATGCTCGCAAAAAGAACCAAATAAAAATTTTGGAAATTGGGCAAAAGCTTGTTGAATTGACCAAGAGGAATTTATATTTACTGTTTATTAATTATGATCCTATTTTACAACAGTTTCAGACTCAATGTGAGCCTCGAATGACATGTTTAATCTGTAAAAGGACAATGATGGATATAGCAAAGACAGTTGCTCAGGAAATTGGAGCGCAGTTTATTGTAAATGGTGACATTCTTGGGGAACAAGCGTCCCAAACATTAGATAATTTGTTTGTAGTACATCAAATTAATCGAGAAGTTCCTGTAATTAGACCATTAATTGGATTTGATAAATTAGATGTGATAAAAATTAGTCAGAAAGTAGGTTTTTTTCCAATTAGTTTATTGGAAGGAGTTTCATGCGAATATAATCCAAAATATCCAGAAACACGCGCAAAAATTCACAAGATCGAAGTTACAGAGAAAAATATTAATCGTCCAGCTATCCGAAAAACCATTTTAGATAATTTTGAGCTTTATCATATTATATGAATATTTGTCTTTATTTAGACAATTTATTCTAATTCTTAAGAGAATCCAAATTTACCAATAAGAGGAACGAAACGTACATCGCATTTCTTTCGTGTGTAAAATTTTTCTCCTGATTTTTCACCCAGAATCAATTCTTGGTTGCCATATCGATTACCTACAGGTATACAGATTTTTCCGTGAGATGGTGAGAGTTGATCAATCAAAACTTGAGGAATATTAGGACCTGCTGCAGTGACCAAAATTCTATCGAAGGGAGAATTTTCAGGCCATCCTTGAGTTCCATCATCAACTTTCATATAAATATTAGTTAAATTTAAGCGAGAAAAGATTAATTCAGCGCGATCAGTTAATTTTTTAATACGTTCGATTGTATATACTCTACCCCTATTTGTAACTAAGAAACTTAATAAAGCAGTATGATAACCACTTCCTGTGCCAATTTCTAAAATTTTCATTCCTGGTTGAATTTCCAGATATTCACACATCATTGCATGCATATGGGGTGCTGAAATTGTTTGGTTGTTACCAATTGGGAGTGGTGAATCTTGGTATGCAGAATTTTGTATTTTTTTCGGGACAAACCAATGTCGGGGAATGGTCAACATTGCCTGATAAACGGAATTGCTCCTTAAAATTCCATATAGTTTTAATTTATCAACCATTTCACGACGTTTATTAATCATATGCGATTGTTCATTATAATCATCAATATTAAGTCCTCCCAAATTTATCACTTCCAAATTTCATATATTTATGAAAATTATGTAGAATATTCATACATTCATGCATCTAATTATTCTCCAAATAATAATCAGAATACATCCTTAAAATTCCTCCTTTAAATAGTGTTAATAAGATCTTTTAAGGAAATTGTCAACAAATAAAACAGTAAAGGGATAATTTAAAAAGAAAGTATCAATTCTATCCAGAAGAATATAAGATCGAAAAAAAATAAAACTAAAAAAAAGAATATAAAAAATTGAAAAAAGAATATAATTATTAAGTAGAATTTAAGATCTTTAGCAGATTCTCTATCTCCTCTTTGGGATTTAATTCCTGGAATGAATTTATATTCATTTCATATTCATTTGAATAGTCTGAATAGCGTGTTTTTCCTCGAAACTGAAATTCTTTACCTACTAATTCTAGATTTTTCATTTTTAAGAAATGTTCTAATTCTCCAGCATCTTCCAATTCTTTAATTCGATCTGTTTTTGTATTTAGGAAGATTTCAGCCCTTTCGCCCATCAAAGTTGCACGTAATATTCCGGTTTCATCATCCAAACTTATATTAAGAATCATTCGATTAACTTGATCTCCTGGTGGATTACATTGACAATTATCTATCTTCCGATTACATTTAGAACAAGCGCGGTAAATTGTAATTCTACGAATGTCTCGAATCAAGGTTGCTTTAATAGAATAAAATTCTGCCTGGTTAATCTCTTCAATGGTTGCTTGTTTAGCTGGCACAAATTTCGTAGGTTGTTCTACTGTATATGTAGTATTTATGGCTCTCTCAATAGGGACAATTTGACCCGTACGGGCTAAAGTTCCTTCATATTGGTTTGAAAAATTATTTATTTTAACTGAAACTTCTTTGAATCTATAGGATTGGTGAACTTGAAGGTTTGGATCAACTTTATCTCCCCATAAATTTAGACGAAGAGCACCAGTTTCATCAGCAATAATAATTTTCATCAAATCAATTTGTCTTCCATCTCGGGTTGAGATTGTACGGTTTTCTTCAATTTCCTGTATTACTGCTTCAATTGTGCCAAATCCACCTTTTTGAGTCAAATCAGAGATTGTACGGGTTTTTGCTTGGATTTTTTCGATTTGTATTGGTACATTTGAATCTGATGGACTAATTTGAATAATTTTTGTATTTGTAGTAGCAGTTAAGTCGATTTTTGATTTATCTCGATAGTTTACTTTTGGAGTTAGAAAAGTAATCTGAACATATTGATTTGGCTCAACATTATTTAATTTATCACAATGATCCCCCCAAAAAGTAATGAAAACAATATCAGTATCATCACGAATTCCTACAGATGCGCGTTTACCTTCACTTCCATCTTTTCGTTGAAAAGTTTTGGGACCATAAATTCCTGTTATCAACCCTTCTACATTTGCAAAAGGGAGAGAAAGAGAAATGTCAATAATCTTAGTGATTTTGATATTTCCATTATGTTTTTTTGGGATTAATTGACTATCAACGTTATCAGGTTGTAATTGAATGCGACTTTTAGATCCAATATGAATTTCTAAGCTTTTTTGATTCCGATCATGTTTTACAAAACCATTTACAATACGTAGTATTTCACCTTTGACAAATCCACTTTCATTCGCAATTTGGGTGTTAAATTCACCCCAGGCAATACAACGAATCATCCCAGATGTATCTTCTAAAATAAATGGTAATAAACTACCTTGTGTTCCGTCCTTTTTACTAAAAGTCTTCACTTCGCCGATATTTACAATCCTTCCAACTATATTTGCGTTTTTATTAGCTGCTAATTCATTAATTTTTTGATCTGCATCTAAATTAGCTGCATTTTGATTTTCTTTTAAATCAACACCTAAATTTTTTGCTACAATAACAATAGCGCCCTCTTCATCAATTAACCCGCTGAGTTCTTTAATTTGTTCTTGTATTTTTTCTTTAATTTCACTAGGTGTTAAACCTGATTGATTAATAATTTTTTGAATGGTCTCTTCAAAATCCATTGTGGCTTCACTTTACCTTATTTTAATCTGCATTAAAACATAACTATTATTCCTCTAAGATTTTTTAAACTCATAGTTATGTAAAATTATTCAAAAATTAATAAATGAAATATATAAAATTAAGAAAACTAAAAAGAAATATAAGAGGAATTATCCAAAAGATGAAAAAATAAATTTCTTAACAATAATTCTTGATTTAGTATGTAATATTAACTCCTTTATGGAGAACAAGAAAAAAAGTAGCAAAAATTAATCTGCGGGGATGGGGTTATTTTCTTCATCTAATTCTAATCCCTTTTTGCAAATTGGGCAGCTGTGTCTCATAGATATCCATTCTAAAAGATGTTCTGAATGTGCTTTAGAATTACATAAAGGACATGCTAATACTTCATCAAAAATACTGATTCCTTTACCACATACACTACATTTAACACTTTCTTTTGAATTAATTTTAATTATTCCTTTCGAAAGATCTAATCCGATATCTTGGGCTGTATCTTCAGTTGGAATAATAATTTTTAATTCACTGCCGTCCTTACTTCCTCGTTGGACGCAAAATACTGTTCCGCGCGTTCCATCAGTACGATTCCCAATCCATCTGACAACACCTGTGAAAATGTTTTTGCCTTCTTTTCCTACCATCATTTTAATATTCGTATTTTCCAAGACAAATGTTTGAATTACTTTTGTAAATTTAACATCCTCCACTTGTTGGGCTAAAACTTGAATCAGATATTTAGGGCCTTTGAAAACAATCGGCTTTATATTTATCATGCTTTGTTTTTTCTTAGCCATCCCGATCAACTATTTTAATTTTTAATGTGATAAATAAAATAATTACTTCTTTACCTAAAAAAAATTGTGCTCCATTTTTCTTCCGATCAAATCATAATAACCTTATAATAAAATATTTTCTTCTTTTCTCCTTAAATGTCTTCCGAATGTAATTAATTTATTTTAACATTTTTCGTAAAAGACGTTGATGTGTTTTCAAAAAAAAAAATGAATCTTTTTTTTCGATTTATATCAAATTTCGGGTAAAAATTCTAAAAAAAAGTTAAAATCTTGATTTCTTAATCAGTATCTAACCCTAATTCTGATTTCAAATAGCAATAGTAACATAAATCTCGTGAAGGTCCTGAAGGTTCATTGCATATTCTACAAAAATGTACTGGATTTGAACCTAAATCTTTAGATCTTTTTGTTATTACATAGGAATCTTCATCATTATTACTGTGAAATGCCATCTTGATCGATTTTTCATGAAAACGGATTAAATTATATTTAATTTCAGCGGATTGTTTTTCTAATTGATTCAGAAAAATTTGAACATGCTTTCGTAAAACAAAATATGGTTCAACATAGGGACATGGTGTGGTTTGAATAGGAAAACCCTTATAATAACAATAAAGTGTTATTTCTGATTCTGGAACCTCCATTAATGGTTTTACTCTAGGAATAAAAATCCCTGTTTCATCCTTCTCATTTCCCCATGGAGGGTGTTGAATTATTCGAGTCAGATCATTTCGAAGAATGTTTTGAAGTAAGGTTTCCGCTTGATCATCTAAATTATGACCAATAACCAAATAATCTGCACCTAATTCTCGTGCTTTTTCATTCAATAATCGTCTTCGAACAGTTCCGCAAATAGTGCAAGCATTTACAGAAAGATTATTAATATTCTTTATACATGCATCCAAAGTTGCACCGAATTCATCTTGAAACTTTACAATATGCAAGGGAACATTCCATTTTTGACAAAATTCTACTGCAATAGCTAAACTTTCTTCTCGATAACCCTTAATTCCTTCATCAATTAGGATTGCATGAATATCTGAATGAGATTGGCGGTGCTTTTGAATTTGTAAAACATTGTAAAGCACAACCAAAGAATCTTTCCCTCCAGAGATTCCAACTGCTAATTTATCGTTAGCTGAAAACATTCGGTACTTCCGCACCGTTTTTAGAATTTTTTTCTCAATAGTTTTAATAAAATGCTGTTTACATACATATTCATTTGAAATTCTACGATGATATACTGCAGAATTATCACAATAGTTACAGTGCATGATTTATTTCATTTTCTTTATTTTTTCAGAATGCATTCAAACATGATTATTTGTTAATTACAAAAAATTAAAGCAATACTAAAAAATGAATAATAAAAAAAAAGGTAAGATAAAAAAAGTAATACTACAACCAGAAAAAGGTATCGTTAAATTTCACAAGAGAAATTATTAGACTGGCGGCAATTATGGCCCCAGTTAACCAAGAAATCACCCTGTAAATCCTTTTTTTTACCAGTTCCTTTTCATCATGCTCAAATTCGACTTCCACTTCAATAATTGTTTTTCGAGAAGGGACTTTTATCTCAACAATTTCAATAGTATCGATATAACCATTTCCATAAGTATCAATCGCTTTAAATTTTAAGTCCCTATCTTTAATTTCAGTTGATATTTGTGTGGATTCAGTTGTCATTAATTCAGATATCTCTTTTTGTGGTTGGTTTTGATCTTGAATTTTAGTTTGAATCTGAGTTTGACTTTCTATAAGATTGGTGGATTTCTGTTCTTCTGGAGCGATTCTACATGAAAGGATTTTATGTATGTTATGTGTAAATAGATGTTGCTTACGATCTTCTGGATTAAATTCATATCTTAACTTTTTAATTGCTTTAGTATCGTATCTTTCTCCTACAATTTTAGCAACAACCTCTTTCATCATTCTTCCCCCATCAAAAATTCCTGCAGGAAGTAAATTAAAAAGGGCTAAACTGAAAGAAATCATCCATGTATAGAATAAGAATTGGTAATACTTTATTGGAAAATTTGGACCAGTAATTCTTCCTAACCAATTTTTTGGAATTCCATATGATCGAGAGCTAATTCCTATATAAACAGGAATCACTGGAATAGCTGCAGTGTTAATTGTATAGTTTTGTCCAGTTTCATCAGTAAAAATCAAATGATCTCCAGGATGAGGATTAATATTTTCGAAAATAAAATCCCGGAAACTTTGATTTGCAAGATTGATGAAGATCCCATTTATTTTTGTGATAATAGTCCCTTCAGGGATTCTTCCTTCATTTATTCCACCTTCTGAGTTATTTGCAAGAATTTGTGATATTTGAATTTTGTCCGCATCAATTTGCGTGAAATTTATTCCTACAAACACATTTCTGAGTACGTGAGCCATGGGAAGTTGAGGTGCAAAATTGACATCAATAGTAATATTTATACCTCTATCATCAGTTAAAACTAATTTATAATCTGGAGTAAATTGAGTTAAGAATGTATTTAATGTGATATTGTTATCGTAATTTACTAAAGTTCCATTTATATGAGTAAAAATTTTTCCAGAAAGATCTAGTTCATAATTATTTCCACCTTGAATTGCTGGGACTATTTCTGTCACTTTAAATGCAGTAGTGTTGTATTTTTCAAATGAAAATCCTACATAGGATCGCGCTCCTAACACTACAGTCCGGCTATAATATGCGTGAGAAGTCGAATTATAGCATTCAAATATAAGGCGATCACCTGCTGAACATCGTATACCTGTCTGATCAGCAGTTTGATTAAGTAATATTTGGGTTAATGTAGGTCCTTCAAAATTGTCAATCAAAGTACCATTTACCTTTAAAACAATATCACCTGCTTGAAGATTAAATTCATTATATCCTCCTTCGTTGTTCGTAACAACCTCAGTAATTTGAAATCCTTGAGTTTCATAACTTAATTGCATTGTCTGTGGATATAAAAATAAAAGGAGAAAGATAAATCCTGCCAGTATGATATTTGACCATACACCAGCAGCTGCGACTCGTAAACGAGTACCAGAAGAAAAAGCCCTTGAATTTAATTGAAAATCATCTACTTCTACGAAAGCACCATAACCTACAATGAAAAATATCCCCGCACCCAATATTCCTGATGATTTTACTTGAACACCATCAGTTTCAGCGGCAATTGCATGAGAAAATTCATGTACTGTTATTGTAATTAGGAGAGGTATTATCATCACTGTAAACATCGGAAGATCAATAGTTACCCCTGGAATTAATGGCATAATGGCATTTTCGGGTTTTGGATTAATTATTAACTGGAAAAAATTCGAAACAAAGAAATATAATGCGTAAAGCATCAAAATAAATGAGATCACAATTCCAATATTCCAAAAAAACTTCCAAAACTTAGGAGATTTTTTGGCTATTCGATGAAATAATTTATTAAGCCATTTTGATCGAATTAATATTAAAAAAGGAAAGAAAAGAGTAACATTATCGCGCTTTTTACCTAAAATTTTTATTAAGATAAATGCAATGAGCCAAAAAGATAATGAGATTATAAACAATGGGCTCTGAATTAAAGAAAGTACTAAACCGCTTAAATCCATGCGATATCTAATCTTCCACAAATTAAGAAAATTCCTATTTTTGAATAAAAAGAAAAAATGGATAAAAAAAATCAAAAGTGTGCAATGATAAAAAAGAATATCGAAGTTTAAAATTATTCCCATAAAGACTATTTGATGATTTAAATGCTTGAAGGATTTAATTTAATATTATTAGGGACTGGTCTAAAACTTCTAGGACTATCAATCTTAGCTTACATCATGCTTCATCGCTGGTTTAGACAGGAAAAACGCTATATTGGAGATTTTCCGTTTTTAATGGGAATTACTTTTATTATGTATGCCATTGGAAAAATTTATGATTTGATGGTTTATTATTATCTTGCAGGAGGGCAACCATTTCAAAATTTATCTGAAATTAACTCGCCTTATGGATTATTTTTGATAAAAATACGCTTCTTTTTCAGCCCACTGTTAGTAATTATTCCGTATGTAATAATTATGTTGGAAATTTGGATGGATGATAAACCGAAATGGCAGATTATTATCACATCATCTTTCAGCGCCAGCAGTATTACTGCAATTCTTGTGTGTCAAACATATGCGCAGATTTTACTAGTTAGTGCTTCGATTACAGTTGTTCCTGTACTTTTATCAGTAGTTTCCTTCTTTATAATTTATCAAAAAAGACGAATGCCTGAGATTAATTCATTATTGATTGGTTTTGGGCAATTGTTATTCATCATTTTACAATTTATTCGCCCAATTTGGGCTCAATTTGGAAGTGATCCTGTTTGGGGTTTAACATGGTTAGCAGAAATCATTGAAACAATTCCATTGGTGATAAATGGATGGGGTTTTTTAACTCCTGCATGGTTTTCTGAAAAATTAAATATGTAGTTGCCTTGAAACTCTCAGTTTTTGAGTCAAAGTTCTTTTTATATCTATTAATTCTTTTTTAAATATGAATAAAGAATAAATTAAACCTAATCTCTTTTTTCCATATAATTATTCCTAAGTTTAAATCCTAATTTTTGGAATAGTGTTTTTCCTATATCAGTAGCATGGAGAGTAGCAATTGGTATATTTTGCTTTTTCATATACAAGATTATAGATCTCATAAATTTTTCTTCAATTCCATGTCTTCTGTATTCCTCAATAACTACAATATTCAAGATATATCCTATTTTTCCAGATAAATTGTTCGGTCCAAGAGGATGTCTATCTATGACTAATCATCCTGCCTCAATTGCTTGATTTTCTTGTATTTTCGCACTCCATCCTATAAACATGGAAGAAGGAATACATTCTAAAAAATAATCTCTTGAAATCCTAATTGCTTTATCCAATAATTGTTTATCAATATAGCAACTCATCGATTCAAACATTACTCTTCGTAATTTTAATAAACCCTCTATGTCGTTCAATGTACATTTACGTATGTAAATTTCTGCTTTTAACATGATAAAATGTACTTTTATAATTTTGTTACACAAATTAAATATAGTTAAGAAGAAAAATTATTTTATCAATAACTTAGGATTTAAAATTACAATATTTTTAATCCTCTAATACAGAATTCGATATTAAGAAAGTAAAGATCTTTCCTTAAATATATTATTTGTTTTATATATTTTACCAAATATTTTCACTTGTTATTAAACTTGCACTAGAGAATATTCATAAGAAATATTCATACCATTTATTCGTTTTATCTATTTTCAAAGGAATTCGTTCTATTTATTCGCTTATCTTAATAGAAATTTAATTGTTGAATTATATGATAGTTTTCTAAATAGTAATCAAAAATCACGAAATTTCAGTATAGATATTTAAGAAAAATGTAAAAATGTTGTAAAATAACAATAAAACTACGTATGAATATAATAGCGAGAGGGGGATTTGAACCTCCCGATCTCAGGGTTATGAGCCCTGCAGCCTAGACCAGAATTGCCTACAATGCGCATTGCATTGGCACCTAGCCCATCTCGCTATAGAAAAATAGATTATGTGATATGAAGACGCGGGTGCTATTAAGATTTTCGGGTATTGGCTAGTAATAATAATAGGTTTGCAGAATGAAAATTTGGCGAAACAATAATATCTTCAATACTCCAAGTTAAAGAGGAAAAGATTGAAAATAAGAAAGATATTTACTATAATCTGCGTATTTTGTAATGTTTGTAAATCATTTGAGAACATTTAAAGAGAAATTCAGATCTTTTAATATATTAATAATAAGAATAAAAATTAGAGAATTTGATGAATTATTAAAACGAAGGATCTCCTAATTCACACCACTTTTTTAATCTTTTTCACATATTTTTCTCACACTATGAGTTTTAATATAGGAGATTTACGTATCATTGTATTTAAGAAATTTGATTGGAAATTATGATTAAAAGTCAAACTAAATAATATTAAAGGATTGTTTCGACAAATGATGAATGCACGAATTTTTCGTTCAATCGTTTCTGCTGTTTTTGGGCCTGATAACACTAAAAAATTCGAAATCAAACTATTTTTATGCTCTGCAAGATTATTTTGAATGAATCTTTTTGGGTAAAGATTTATGACTTCTTCTAACGCTGCGCTAACAGCAGGAAGAATATTTTTACCGACTCGTACCGTTTTTCGGTACGGGTCAATCTTTGCATATCCACGCTTTCCTTTATCAAATACTGTTCGATATCCTTTAGAACCTCGTTTCTTTTTAGTTTTTGGCTTCTTTTTCTTTTTACCCTGTCCGTTTTTTGTTCCTTTTTTTCTGCCACGCTTTTTCTTCATTTTTACTGCAAGATCTTCTACTGATTCCATATAATAATATTCGCGAGTCGCCTTTTTCTTCACAAAATCAGATTTCACACCGATTGTAGTGATTTTTCGTTTGTTTTCTTCATAATCATAGTGTTTAACAACGATATCTTCGAAAGGTTTTTTATGTCGATGCATGATTAAAGTTATTGGGCGTTTAAGGTTTTTTGCACAGGATTTAGTGCCTCCCCATGCATCTGCAGTGATTACTTTCAAAGGTTCTTGTGAATTCTGGTCGGCTTCTAAAAAAACATCACGAATATCTTCCCAAGTGCGAGTTTTAGACACTTTGAGGCCTAACACCTTGTGAGTTGCATATCCTGTTGCCATAATAATATAAAACGAGATACCATTAATCTTCAGAAATGTCTCATCGATTGAAACAGCATGTTCAAACTGCGGTTTTTCAACCAAATTTTGAAGTCCATGTTGTTTATCTAGCATATTTTGAAATTTTTTGCTTAAATAAGTCATTAAACTGGAAGAAATTGAATAATCTTTGGCAATATCGATTAATTTTCCTTGAGAATAAAACAATTTTGTCATAATTTCATCTAAATACATTTGAACAATGCTTTTGATGAATAAACTTGAATAAACCGTAAATTGTTTCCCCTGCTTTGCATTATTTAGGAAAGAACACTTGGGATTTCGACATTGATAACTTTGTACGCGAGATTTTCCTCGCTTTTTTGTTCCATCTTCTCCAACTAGGGGAGATTGACAAATTGGACAACATATTTGAATTGATTTAAGCACAATCTGCTCATTATTATCAGATTCTATTACAAAATCATGATATTTTTTTGTAACGGGCATTTTAAGGCGAGTTGTCATAATTATTCAAAACAGAGGTGTAACTTAAACTTTACGGAATTCTTTAACCAAGCATTTTTGAGTGAAAGTATATCGTTTATCTAGAAAATTAATGTG
>NZ_JBPLBG010000008.1:0-101119 GCF_054039255.1 Candidatus Harpocratesius sp. | reverse complement strand
TCTCTTCGAAAATGGTTAATATGGCAATGTCAGCATTATTAACGAGTGAAATATGTGCATAGTGAGATTTAAAAAGATTAAAAAATAAATTATTTTTGTCGAACAAGGGAAATTAAAAATTCTCATTACTTCAATAACTTTAGATTCTTCAAAAAGAACCGTTTCGATTTTTTGGGGAACAAATGCTATTTTCTCTCTTATTATTTTACACTCATTAGAATTTAATTCATCAGTTAGAACAATTTTGGTTTTTTTTTCTCTATTTGAAAAAGTTATCATAATTTCTCCAGCAGATACAAAGGTTTTTCCTAATAATATTGAAAGGAAAGTAGATTTTCCTGAACCAGATGCCCCCATAATTGCAATACAATCACCTTTTTTTATTTTCCCTGAAATTCCCTTTAATACAGGTACAACATCCATATTAGTTTCATAAATTTTGATAATTTCGTTAAATTCAATCATTATTTTCCCTTGTTTGGTTTATAAAATAAAAAATTTGGAATAAATCTATTAAGAAGAATATTATGGATTCAACAATGAAAAAGATTTTATTATAACTAATTATCAAAGGATATTTTTCATTGGGAAAAAGAATTTGTAAAATATAAAATTCGATTCCAAAGAATATAAAGAAAAAGACACAAATATTAATTATATAGGAAGAGAACATAGATAGAATATTTGAAGTTATCAATTTCTGTCTATTTCCTCCAAATATTGTAAAAAGATTTTTTGTGTTTTTTTGTTGAGCGTAAATTTCTTTAGAATAAAAGATTAAGTAAAATAGAAAGAGTATACCTAACAAAAATTGAATTAAATTTTGAGAAAATTGTTCAAAATCTGATTTCAACTTAATTTTAGGTGATTGCAGTTCTGAACTCAAAAATCTGAAGGAGATTGGCTCCAATTTAAGATTTAATAATTCTTGAATATCTTCTAAAGATTGATTTCTAATAGAATCCCGAATTTTAATGAATAATTTAATTTGAGCATAATCTTGTATAAATTTTGAAGAAAATAAATTAAACATATTTTTTATACTGGTAATTAGCACAAAATCACCTGTTGGATAATCTAGGTGTGAGATCGAAGGAAAGTAATTAAATATTGCAGATATTGTAGTATTATAGTAATCACTTTGATTTTTTATTTCAGAAGGAATTTTAATTTGAACTTGTTCATTTTCATAAATATTAAAAAAATTAGCATTTTTTTGTAAAATAATCGACTTATTTTCTGCCAAAAGAGAAGTAAAATTGGAATTTTTCAAATTTGAAAAATCAAAGAACATTATTTCATTTAGATCAGAATTATTTATATTAAATCCAAAAAAGTGGAAATTTTCATGAAGTCCTAAAAAATCAGAGGAAAAAGAAAAATTAATTCTTACCATAATGTTAAAATTGTCTTCTAATTCTGAAATATTATTTTTCATTTGATTGAACTCTTTCATATTTAGACTTTCTGATACAATTTCACTACCAAGATTAAACGAAATTTCGTCAATGGTATAATCTTGAATTTGATATGTTGATTGAAACAAAATTTGTGAAATAATAAAAGTAATTATGATTAAAAGATTCATTTTTGATTTTACAGGTGAAACTTCATTTAAAGTATGAATTAGGAAAAAAATTGATTTCTTTCTTAGTTTTTTTAAATATAATTGTTCCTGCAGTCTTTTAAGCAAATAGAATATAATTTTTCCACTTTCATATATAAATAAGAAAATTATACTGTAAATTAAACATTCTAAAGCAAATTGGTTAATTAATTTTACAATATTTATTGATTTAATAATTATTAATGAAATTATAGCCCCACTTGATATTAATGTAAGGATATCATATGTTTTGATTTTTATCTTATTAAAAGTAGCTTCCTTAAGCGAATATTCACGAATTTTAGAAGATTTTAAAATGATAATTCCAATAAATAACATTTTAATAATTACAAATAAGATAATGGAAAAAAAACTTAATATAAAGGTGTTTGAATTTAATATTGTCGAAACAGAATATTGTAATTTAAAAAAGAATCTTCCAATAAAGATTTCAGTAAATATTATCATTAATACTCCAATTATAAGTAAAAAAATTGATTCTATCAAATTAAAATTTAATAATTTTTTAGGTGAAAAATTATAATTTAGGAATTTTTGAATGAGGTCTTGTTGAGAACGTAAATATTCTTTAAATATTGGTATTCCAAAGAAAAATATAATCATCAAGATAATGATCAAGCCAAAATTTGATAGATGTTGCTGGAATTCTAAAATATTATTGACAAGTTCATTCGTTTCTTCGAAACTATTCAAGCAATCGATATCATATTTGAGATTCTTATATATGTCAAAATTGAAATACTGAAGTTTCTTCAATAATTGCTCATTTTTCATTTTAAAGATTAATTCTTTTTGAAAATTAATGATAATAAATTCTTCGATATTATTACCAATATTAACATTTTCATGGAAATTTTTTTGAGAATTATTAAGTGAAATTATAATTACAGGATTCGCTGCTTCAGAAATGGGAAATTTAGTAAATTTTAAACTGACAATTTGAGAAAGAAAAAGATTATCCTTTGAAATTTCGAAAGCAGAAGATAAATTAAATGAGTTTTCAAAAAGGATATTGGTGACTTGAGTTAAGTTTTTTAGTTTCAAATTATCAATTAATGGGTTATCAATATAAATAATATCATTTGAAGAACAATTCCTTTTTAGTTTTTGAAAAAGAGAATCTTCAATTGCGATTACATGCATGGTCATGGATTCAAATTCAGATGATATATTGTAATAACTTTCATTACTGCTTTGATAATTGCTAAAAAAAGATTGAATTACAAATTTAATTTCTTTCCTGCAACTTAAATTGGTAAATCCATTATCTTTTGCGATTTCTTGAGTTTTTTGCTTAATAGAACTAAATATTGAATCATTCATTACTTGATTCTCAGTAAATTTAATAACAAAATCAGAATTTGTTTTATTTAATTCTGAATATGCGTCTCTATATAAATCAACCCTACAATACTCATTAACGACAAAGATTGAATTTATTGAAATAAGGCATAAGAAAAAAAAAAAAAAGAACAAACTTTTTTTTTTTGAGTTTTTCCAATAAAGCTTAATAAGTGATAACGCCAAAATATTTCCTCTCTTTTCCCAGAATTACTTTTTTATATTCTTTTTTCTCTTAAGTCTATGGAATCCCTTCCTATTTATATTTTTTTTATTTTGCTTATAAATTAAAATAAAGGCAGTTCCACAAAAAGTTACAATTGCCAAAAAGATTAAAAATCTAGGCCAATCGATGAGAATAGGATCATTAAAATTAGCATTGAATGGATTATTCGATTCATTCATATTAACTGATAAAGGCCCTAACCATTTTGTCGAATGAATCATATTTGTTCCATCATTTTCACTCCCATTTATTATTCGAGAATAACCAAAATCTAATTCACAGGAGAAATAGTATTTCGTTCCTCTTGTGAAATCAAGAGTATTATTAGTGATTAATGTATATGAAAAATCAGCACTTGTAGTATTTTCAGAGAAATTAACTTGTTCGTTTGGATTTTTAATTGAATTAATTGTTGCGACTAAATTACTTGATTCTGGAGCAAAATAAAGAGTAATTTCATAAGTTTCAATCCATGTTACCTTCTCATTTGGAGTTATTTTGATATTCACTTGAAACTGATTAGCTTCATACATGAGGACTTCAGAAGGTGTAATTACTTCAATATTTACTTGAAATGAGATATTGTAATTTCCTTTTTCAATAAAACTATCGTCCCAAACAAGGGTATTATCTGTAGATTTTCCAGAATTAGGGAAAATACTAATTATCACAAATAATATTGAAATAATAAGTATAATTTTTTTACTTTTTATCATTTATTATTCTCCCATTTTGATAAACATAAAAAAAAGGATAACTATCCTGAAAGATGAAATTGTGCTTAGATTATTAATATATTTTCGATTTTTAACAGATTGAAATTAACTATTATCATTAAAATGATCTTCTTTATCTTAGATCAATTTGTGTTTCCTGCACTGTCTGTCTCCAAATTTTACTGTCTCCACTTACACCATTACCATCATAAAAGTTGGGGATACCAATTTCAATATATCCCGAATCAGATGCAGTACTGTTAAAGTACGAAGCTAACATTGTTGCAGATACTAAAGCAGGATTTGCTAAAGCAACAATTAAATCCGCTGGAATGATACATACATTCCATAGATAATTGTAATTCAATTGTATATCAAGCCCATTACTATATGTATTTTTCCTAAAATTGATATTTTTGAACTTCCTCTTTTTAGATAATCAAAAGATTATCAAATCAGATTAATTAACATTATATATATATATCTTTTGAGATAAAGACAATTTTTTTCTGAATATTCAAATTTTTATCTAAAAAGGATGAACAATTTTTCTTCGAGTCATTATTACCTAAATGAGGAGTGCGAATAAGTTTCCCTCATGAAATTGAAATATTATCTTGAAAAAGAGGTTTCAAGATTGTTTCTCGAGACATTGTCCCTTTTATAGATATAAAATACTACATATAATATTCGATCTTTAAATGAAAACGAGCATCTACTCAGCAAGCTTGGATGGAAAGTTTTTATAGAGATTAAAATGAGACAAATTCAAAGTGTGTAAACATCTTTTAAAAGAGAAGTAAGAAATCTGTTAAAGCTTTTTATCATTTGAAAAAAAAATAATTAGTCTTCTTTTGAAATAAATTTGCAAAATTTTACGTTATTATTAGTACAGCAAGAATACATTAAAGAATTGTATTCAAATCTAAAAAAAATGCTTTACATAAAAGGAAAAATAAATGTGCAATGATTATCACTCAGTCATTGCTTGGTGGAAATTTGTCGCTTCCTCATTCTCTTTATCATTTGCATTCTCTTCAGAATTCGATGATTTTTCATTTATCTCTGGTTCAGAAGATGTTTTTGAAGAAGTTTCTAAAGATTCAACGGGTGAAGATGAGGCATCTACAGATTTCTCTTGATATTCAACAATTTTTGGTTGTATTTCTCCCTTTGAAGCACTTTTCTCACTAACTTTTTGAGGAAATGGAGGTAAATCCAATTTTTTTTGTCGAAATTCAATGGAAGCAGTTCTTTTTGATAAAATAGTAACTTTTTCTTGTAATTGATTAATCTTCTCTGTCAATTTAACTAATGAAGGCACTAATAACTCAAGGTTATTCGTAAATCGTTCAATTCGTCGATCAAATTCGGTTATTTTCTCATCCAATCGATGTAATCGTGTACGAGTTTCCATATTATTTGTATTTAATTTTTCTTCAATTGAATTCAATCGAGTTATTGTGTTTTTTGCCAAATTCACTGTTTGCTCAGAATCAAATGTTGTAGGTAAAGATTGTAATTTTTGCTCAATCTGATCTAATCTACCATCAATGGTGCTTAAAGTAGAAATGTCAAGAGTATCAATTCTATCATAAATCCCCTGTAAATCATCTTTTACTGCAACATTATTTAATTTTTCTTGAAGTTGAAGAATATTTTCATTAGATTTTGATTTTTCGGACAAATTGCTAATACTTCGCTCTATATCGATAAGTTTATTTTCCACATTCATTGAATTTAATTTGTAATCTAGATTTTCAAAATTTTTCTTAATATCTACACCCGATAGTATATTTTCAATATTATCTACCTTCTGGCGTAAATATGGATCAGAATACTTTTCAGATAATCCAGTAAATTTTTGTCCCTTTAGATCAGATTGTGATGGAGCAACAGGAACAGTTGGAGGGTTTTGGATAATTTGGTGATATTTTGTACTTAAATCTTCACTTGGTGCTCTTCCGTAAAGGTTAGCTGCTGAAGTTGGAGTAAAAGAAGCAGTTTTTGGGGCAACTGGTATTTTTTGATTAACTGTAGATCTTGATACTGGGGTTCCTTTCTCGAATTTAACTGGTTTTCCACAATAAGTGCAAAACTTCTGGCCAGGTTTTAAAGGTTTGCCACAACCCCAACAAAATTTCGGTGTTTTTTGTGCAGACATGATGGATCTCCAATGTTGGTTATTATAATTGTGATTTAGTTAGAATTATATTAATTATAGGAACAATAGAATGAAAAAGTTTAAGATGCCAATAATTGGCACATATATTACTTTATTTATTATTTGCTGTATATAAACAAACGAAGTTAAAAAATCTTTTTCAGCCTTTAAATACTTAAAGAAGATTTCTTGCTCAAAACGTGTAATTCCACTAATTTATTGTTCAAATCAGTAAAAAGTTTCTCTAAATTTACGCCAGTTTTCGCCGATGTCTCATAATAGCGAGCGTTTAACTGCTCAGCTAATGCTAATCCCTCTGATCTAGACACAACTCGTTCATCAGTTAAATCGAGTTTATTTCCCACCAATACACGTGGCACGTTAGGAACATATTGATCGGCTTCTTTTACCCAATTTTCAATATCTACAAAACTTTCCCGATCTGTTATATCAAACACATATATTGTAGCAAAACTACCTTGATAAAATCCAGGACGGACAAAAGCAAAACTAGCTTGACCTGCGAGATCCCAGATCTGCAACCGGCATACAGTGTTTTCATCATATCTTAACATTTTGATGGCAAAATTGCTACCTATAGTCATTAAATAGTTAGCTTTAAATTTATTCTCTGTATATTGAAGAACCATGGAGGTTTTACCAACTCCACCATTTCCAAGTACACTTACTTTAAAAATATATTCACGGACGTCGCGCATTTTTCATTTTCACAAGATTTTGTTCCTAAATGTATGATCGTAATACAGATCCTTTGCACAGATTAACTATTGATATTAAGAGTATTTCTTGTTAAATTATTAATTCTTTGGTCAGATTAG
The DNA here is from genome assembly GCF_054039255.1 of Candidatus Harpocratesius sp. Lineage (NCBI taxonomy): Archaea > Promethearchaeati > Promethearchaeota > Promethearchaeia > Promethearchaeales > Promethearchaeaceae > Candidatus Harpocratesius > Candidatus Harpocratesius sp. Next base: position 94,206 of record NZ_JBPLBG010000008.1, on the reverse strand, counting down.
TTTTACTTCATAACTAGATATACGATGAGAAGCTTAATTAATGAATTGTCGAGTCTTCCTTAATGGTTTGTGCATCAAGAGTAATACTGGATGAAATTTTTGTATTTGGCCCAATAATCGAATTACTGCGAATTATACAGTTATCACCTATAGTACAACCGTCTGCAATAACTGATTGTTCGATTTGAACATTATTTCCAATTTTACAATTATCCCATATAACACTTCTTGAAATGTGAGTATTTGATCCTATTTGGCAATGGGAACCGATAACAGATAATTCATGAATATAAGATTTTTCACCAAAATGATTATCAGAACCGAAACACACAAATTTATCATGAGAGACTGTGGGTTTTTCATTATTTAGATACCAAATATGCTCATTTCCTTGTCTAGTACCATAAGGAGTGATTGGATACCCATAGAGTCTTAAAACATCCCAATTACTCCAAAGATATGTAGTAGGATTGCCCACATCAAGCCAATAATAGTTTCTTACGAAACCATAAAGAGAATAACGATGTTCGAGCAAATATGGAAAAACTTCTTTACCAAAGTCCATAAAATCAGAGGAATTGATTAATTCAAGAATCTCATGTTTAAAGCAGTAAATTCCTGTATTGATTATTGGTAATGGTTCTGATGCTCCACCGGTGAGTGCAGATAAATATATTTCTTCACTACTGGGCTTTTCTAAAAAGCGAATGATGCGTGATTCAGAATCGAGAAGAGTATTACCATATTTTGTCGCCATTTCTTCGATCCTTTTCATGCTTACTGTGGCTTGAGCATTCTTGCTTTCATGAAATTCCATGAATTCGCGCATAGGTAGGTTTGTAACGATATCTGCCATGCTAACAACGAAATTATCCGTGTCGATAAGATAAGAGACTTTACGAACTGCATCAGCAGTTCCTTTAGAATCCACATGAGGAACAAGTACTTCAATACCAATTTCAGCAAGTCTTTTTGAATTCCACGTTGTTTGAATTAGTTTACGCAACTTATTTCCTAAATGCTTAACAACAATGATAATTTTCTTTATACCTGCATATCGTAAATGATCAATGGCATAATCTACCATTGGTTTATTTCCAACTGGAACCATTGGTTTACATATTTTCGCAGTTAATGGATTTAAACGTGAACCCAACCCACCAGCTAAAATAACGGCACTCCAAGATTTAGTCATAATATTAAATTCTCCATGATAATGAAAAATAATCAAGTTTCTTTAAATTTTGATTATTCAAATTATGTTGTATTAAGTTCAATTAAATTAAATCAAATTAAATCAAATAATTGATTTTATAAATTCTTCCGCTTTTGCTATAAGTATTTCAGATTTTTCTGCATTTAATCCTTCGGCTTCAAGTTCTACAGCATTAGCATGCATAGAAGGACAAATAGAAACCCATCCTAAATCTTTAAAAATTAATTTCATACCCACAATAATATCTTGGTAATCAATATTTGCATTTCCTTGAGTTTGGATTAATTCACGTAAAGATTCCTTGCAAGTAAACATTTTTTCATAAGTTGTGCTTATTGATTTATAAGAATGAATTGTACGAGGAAAGGAGCGAATTAAAGCAGAAAGAGGGATCTTTTCACGTGCTAAAATTTCCAAGATCTTTAGAGTAGTATAAACACCATCGCTGAATGGTCCATAATTTGGAAAATAGAATTTCATAGTATCAGCACCTCCAAAGATTCCACGTTGTTCTCTTAATTCACGTGAGATTTCACCAGGAAAATTTCGAGTTTTAAGTAATTTAAAGCCACCTAATTCTTGAGCAAATTCTCCAATAATTTTTGATGCAGTTTTTGTTGTAATTATTGGTTGTTCTTTAGTTGATGAAATAATGGGGTCATATTTCATAAAAAACATCATCAATTCTTCAAAAGTAAGTATTTTTCCAGTTTCATCTATATAAAGTGCACGAGATCCATCAGTATCTAAAATTACTCCTAAATCAGCTTGAGAGGCTTTAACAATATTTACTGCACTTTTAATTGATCTAAGATTAGGATACATTTCTGCTGATTTCTGATCATTTTCATAGGCATTTATTGCTATGACATCTACTTTAAGACTAGTTAAAATTCCAGGAAGAACAATTGAACCAGGACCATAAGAACAGTCACAAACAACATGCATTTGTTTTTTGTTTTTGAATAATTTTTGATCTACGAGTTGTGGAATGGCTTTTCGATAGATATCTTGAGTATGAGGTATATCAGTAATAGCACCGACATCAAGCGGTTTTGCTCTATTAATTTTATTTTGTCTTAAATATTCATTAACACTGTCTAGTTTTTTAATATCAAATTCTATTCCAGAAGAATCATAAAAACGAATTTGGTTTTGCATTTTTCCTATTGAGACAGAAGAAAAATAAGCACCAGCTGAGGCACCAAATCTTCGGATAGAAAATTGAAGAACGGAGACAGGTGCTGAATGAAGATTCAAAATATCGACCCCAGAACTCATTAAGCCACCAATAAATGCACGTTTAAGCATCCGATTATTATTTGAATATTCACGAGCAATTACCGCAATTCCTTTTGACCCTAAATATGTCCCGAAAGCAGCACCGATTTTAGCTACAAGTTCGGGAGTTAAAATTTCATTACCAATTGCTTGAATTCGTCCTCGATTAATAATATCTTTCAAATTTGTAATTTCGCTCATTGTAATATCACTCAGCACTAGATAGATTATATTTTATGTAACACCCTTTATACTTATTAATGAATATTAAGCCCATTAAATAATTTTGATAATTGATTTTGATAATTGACTTTGATTTTGAACTCTATTTAAGTGATTCCAATAAGAGTCCTACTTGGTATTTTACTTTTTGTGCCATGTCACTCCAAGTTTGAATGAGACTTAGGTTTTGAAGGATAATTTCTGCATTTCTATTATGGATGGCATGAATTAAAGAAATCAAAAATAACCATTGACATAATGTATTAAAACGATCTGCATTAAGCCATAGGATTTCTTGATATCGGTTGAATTGTAAATAATTCTGAATTTCAGGATCATTAAAGATTTTTGATAATAAAGAATAGGATTTTGAAACTCCCTCCATAACATCTTTATTAAACCAATTTTGATGCACAATAAGTAGTTTAAGTAAATAAAGAAATTCAGAAAGATTAGAGTCGTTTTCACAGATTTCTCCCATTACCCATTCTACAACGTTCCCTAATCGCCATTCCTCAAGCCAACTTCGACTTAAATTTTCAAAATCTGTGTTATAACGAATTTCTCCTAATCGATGAAGAGTAATCCAAGCGTAAAACAAACCCCATTCTTCTATATTTTTAGGTAGAAAAGATTCTATTACCTGCCAATCATCTGCTTCAAATGAAATACTTTTCAGTTCTTCTTTAAAATGGACAAAAAGATTCAATTCAGATTTCAAATATTGTAAAAATTTCTCTAATTGCGGTAAAAGTTCAGTATTATCTAACGAAGAACTAAGAAATTTTCCAATTTCGCTTGAAAAAACATTGATTTGTTGAGAAATAGGATCATCTACAATATTAAAAGTGGGATTTTCAAGATTATATTGAGAATATAGACGATTTATAATAGATTTATTATATATTTCACGATAAGGTTGAAGAATTGGTTTATAGATTAATTCTTTCAAAGATTCTTGAATAGAAGGAACCCCTTTTCCATTTAAATAATTATATAATTGGGCATAATGAAAATATTCATTATCGGTTTGAAAACGCCAATCCATGAAACAAATGCTCTGATATCCATGTAATTCTACATAAAAGCCTTTCTCATGCAATTCTTGATTTAAGATTAAAAATTCTAGACCAGACATATAATCTTTAACAATAGAATAATTGTCACTAGGAAGATCTAATGCATCTACAATATCTTTTTGGTGTATTGCACCATTTTCATTATATCCAACGGATTTTTTGATATAACCTTGGGTTTCGTTATAACGGTTGTTAAAAATAACTAATCCACGTTCGTTACCGACCATATTTGAGAATACAAATACATCTTCATTGACATTTCCTCTTGTCCAAAAATCATAGAGATAAAAATTTTGAGAATCTGCGAAAAGATAACGCTTTTTCATAATTGGAAAGATAGTTCTTTCGTGATGTTGCAATAAACCAACATTAACTTTTTCATCCCAATATGCTCTTCGGAACTCCATCCCATATTTTTCTCTAAATCCTTCAATCTGTCCATGGCCAAACATAGGTAGACCTGGCATTGTTACAAGTAACATGCAAATACCAAAATATTTATCTCCATCTCCAAACTGCTTTATGGCTGTTTCTTCATCTGGATTGTTCATGAAATTAACAAAACGTTTTAAAATTCTTCTATCGAATTCTAAAGTTTTCTTTATTGATGAACGATAGAGTGCATTATCTTCATCACGCAAAGCATTCATAAATATACTATTGTAAACACGATGCATTCCAAGAGTCCTAACAAAAAATCCTTCTAATAACCAAAAAGCTTCAGCTAATAAAAGTGTATTAGGGACTTCTTTTTTTATTCTATCAACAACTTCTCTCCAGAATTCTTCTGGCATATATTTTAAGAATTCTTCTTTTGTCATACCTAATCCTGCACGAGAAGGAATATCTCCCCCTGAACCTGGTTCTGGATACCACAATCTTTGAAAATGTAACCGAGTTAATGTCATTGCTGCATCAAATCTAATAATAGGAGACAATCGCGCCACATGTAGAATATTTTGAATAACTGCCTCCCGAACTTCAGGAAGTAAATAGTTTAATTGTGCAGTATCATTCCATGGCATACTTGTTCCATCATTCCCATGATAAATGTATCGGGTTCTACCAGAACGAAAGTCAATATGCTTGAAAGTAACTGCAGCGTCTTGGTGAGTAAAATATTTATCCTCCAAATAGATTCCGAAATTTGGATCACCCGATAAACTATGTCCAGAATATTGATAAGAAGGAAATGGAGGATAATCCAGTTGAATGAACCAATCAGGATGTTCTCGTATCCATTTTGAGTCAATTCCAGTATGATTTGGAACCATATCGCTCGCAATTCTTATTCCTCTTGCTATTGCGCGATTTTTTAAATTCTTATAAGCTTCAACCCCTCCAAGATCTTGTGCTATTGTATAATCATATAATGAATAAGCAGAAGCAACAGCATCATTATTCCCACACCACTGTTTTATAATTTTTGAAGCGGAACTTCTCTCCCATATTCCAATTAACCATAATGCAGTAAATCCCCAGCGAGCGAGTTCATCTAATTCTTCATCAGGAATCTGATCTAAATGTTTTATCGAACGATTATATTTTTTGCTTAATTGGTCCAGCCAAACGTATGAGTTTTTTGCAATCATTATGACTTTTGGCATCCAATCGCTATCTTTAGAATAGTTTTCCTTATCTAATCCATAAAAATCAGGAATTTGAATATCACCTGGTCCTAAAAATCGGATTTTCTCTTCTTCACGAATTAAATCCAAACTAATTAATACAAGATAAGCCCATTTACCTAAGAAACTGGACCAATGTTCTTGGATGTATTTCATTTGATCTTTTAAAGAATTAGGGCTCTTATTAATTGGTTCCCGTAAAGTTTCAATTATATTTTTGCCAGTAAATTTAAAGACTGGTTTTTTATCATAGAATTTTTCAATTTTTTCGACAATTTCCAAGTATTTAGCTTGCTTTTCTAAATCTTCATCATCAAAAAATTCTAAATAGGAAGAAAAAGCAGGATTGATATTACTTAACCAAAGATTTACAAATTCATTTACATACTTGACCCGATTTTTTATTCCAGATTCAGATTCTAATTTTTCTAGAAAATCATCCGTTGTTATTTCGTTCTGATAAATTGCTTGAGGTGGAAATTCTTCAATAAGTAATTTAGTACTTTTTATCAATTTTTCTTTACCAATCTCCTCTTCTAAGAAATCGTATAGCTCTTGATTGATTTTTGGAGATTTTATTTCATCTAAATATAGTTGATAAATATATTCATTAATTTCAGTTAATAAAGAAATACTATAAATATCAGATGTTTTAGCTGCCATTTCTGGAAAATTAATTAAGTCGCGTTTTTCATTAATTTTCTGAGTAAATAAGCGGACTAAATGAATGTCACCCTTAAAATAGAGATCTCCCTTCTCAGAAAATAATGAATCATCAATTTGATATTTTTCTCGTGAAAAGCGTGAAACTTTCATGGATTTTTCCCCGAATTAAAATAAAATTATTAATCTTAAGAAAAAAAAAGGATTAAATATTTGAATTTAAAAATGTAAAAGTCTTCCATCCTGTTGAGATTTTCTCTCCTGTATCGAGATCAAAAAGCTCGAAACTATAATAAATAATAATTCCACTACTAATTGCATTTACTGGATTCATTTTTATCACCATACTGTGACCTTGTCCAGGATATAATCCATTAAGCCCATCCCATGTTGCGATTGTGTAGTTATAAGCAATTAAATTTGAACTAAAATTATATTCAACTCCAACTAAATTTTGATTAAATAATTTTACATTCATAGGTATATCAGCTCGAAGAGACATATTTAGAGTTACATTTCTCTGGGGTAAAGAATCGTTTGTGTTAAAATATTTTACCAAAACTTCAAATTCAGCCCAATTTGCTGGCGAATATTCAATCTGATCATCAGCATTTACAGTCAATTGTAGATCTTCGATCGTTTCTTCTGGTGTTGTTGTATTTAGGAATAAATCAAGTGCAAGTTTATTATATGCATCTGTTAATGTATCTCCGTAATAAGTTTGTTTAGTAAATGCATTCACCAATCCAGTGCCAACAAAAGACTCATAATCTCCTGTTTGTGAATAAATTGGAATATAATAATAAAGAGAACCAGCCAAAGGATATAAAAGTATGTTTCCAAAACGTTCATTGGCAATTAAAGAAATTTCTTGAGTTGCTTGAGTCTTCAATTCATCTTTTGCTGTATTTGGACCAATTAAATTATCCAAATCTTGAGCTCTGAAGAAAAAAGTTTCACCAAAATGCTTTCCATGTCGAATTACATATAATCCTGTAAGTTTCAGAGCATCTGCTCGATTATATTCAACTAATTGAACCCCGACAAATTCTAAACCTTCCCCTAAATCAGTTTCGATGTAAAATACATCTGATCCTTCAGGTAATTTAAAGAAATCACTCTGTGAATTCCATGTTCGTGGATCTTCAACATGATAATAATAATCTACGTTTAATTGCTTTTCCCATAATGTTTCTGGATAACGTAATTGGGAGATTAACCACTCTTCATCTGATGGATTTTTCCAAGGATAGAAATCATTATCCCAATAAATCTTCCAGATATTTTGAAGAGGATCATTATTTATCATTTCAAACCCAGCAGGATTTTTGTACCATGTAAGTTCACCTGTTTTTACATCCACTAAAACAGTCCCTAAAAATCGATATATTGGAGAATAAAAATAAGAAGATAATTTAATTTCAGTATATATAGAAACTCCATAATACAGAGTATTATTTTCTCGATTAAATATTAAATAGGGATCGTTATCTAGGATCATTCCAGGCATAAGAACAGACCCGACACGATTCATAACATTCCTATTAATCAAGAATTCTTTTTTGAATGATGAATTTAATGCAAATGTAGATAAACCAGTTCCCATACTCATGATGTACCAAAATGCTTCTAGACCCTGTAATTCCCCATCTGGTAAACCTTCATATACAGAAGTTGAATTTGTTGTTCTAGACCAACCAGTATTTAATAAAATATCGTTATCATAAGCATAATAATCTGATAAAGCAATAAGATTGTTTTGATTTTGAGAACTATAACTTGTATCTTCTCGTTCGCCAAAAAATATAGGGTAATTACTTATAACACCAAAATCATCTAAATATTCAGAACTAGTAACCATTTTTCCAGTTGAAGTATCAAGAGCTAAAAATCCTTCAACATGATCATAAATTTCTGTATGTTCATATTTTACATCTTCAAGTAATTTGTCTAATAATAGAGTTTTTGGAGCAACCCAATATTCTCCATTACCTGGAATATAAATAATATCACTATCAGCCATAGTCTCGTAATTGTTCTTAATATCTCTGGCCATAATTTTTCCTGAATATTCTTTATCAAATTGTCTAATTACATTAAGTATTTCTGAATCAGAACTGTTAACATTACTAGTATAATCATCAATATTCATTATTTGAAAGAAATCATTATTACCATAACTTATACCTGCAGCTGTTCGGGTCCATTCAATTTGTTGGGAATACCGAACATTCCATTCAATTTCATCCCATACCTCTGGATTTCCCAATTTAATAGTAGTAGGTATACTAACAAAGATCGGAATAAGCAAAATTACCATAATACTTAAAGAGATAACTGCCATTTTGCGCTTAAAACGCAGATCATTAAAATCTATATGATATCCATATGCTTTCTTTCCGTAAATAAATAAAGCAACCCCAATACTAAAAAACACAAATATTCCAAGATATATTCCCCAAACTCGTATTAGGCTGATTCCATCTTGAGCTTTCAAAGGTCGATTAAATAATGCAATAATAAAAAAGATACAAATCAAAAAACTAAATAAAGTAGTTATTTTTATTTCATTTCTATCCATTACAAAATAGTAAATAATCCGTAGTATAAGTCTAAATATGATTACACCTAATACATACATTACGATTGGATGCGTAATTGCTTGATAATAAAAAATATCAATCTCAGACACTTTGGAAGGATCAGATAATGCTTTTAGTGCATTAAAATATTCTCCTGAGCCAGGTTTAAGATAATTCTGTTGAGTCAGCTCCATTGTTAATGCAAAATATCCTTTTTCTATCGATTGCCCAATAATATAGAAAAATACAAAGCCAATAGTCCACCATAAAACCAAGGACTTCCACTTTTTCAAATTATCCCATCCAAATTTTAGACTCAATAACTTTAATATTGAATCTTCAGGAGGGATACTCATAATCAATGCACCTAAAACTCCACCAATTAATCCAATTTTATTGAAGAAAAATCTTGTACTCCAATAATCCAAAGTATAAATTCGCCAATAATTTATATCACTTTTCAAAGAATATAGTTGATTTTGGAGCGATATTTTTGCATGCCATAATGGATATCCATAAAAAATCCCAATTATTAAAGCAATAAAAATAATTATGCCAATAATTGCAACACGACGTTTAAAATCAGGATTTGGAGGATGATGATATCTATAACGATTTGATTTTGGAGGAGTAGGGATTTCATCAGAGATATGAGGTATTTCAGGCTCAATCTTCTTTTTATTTCTGTCTTCTTTTGAATACAAAGAGCCAGTATCGCCTAATTTAGCATCTTCATAAAGTCTTTTTGATTGATCTTTATTATTTCCTTCATTTAGAGCGCGACAATCAGGACAACTCGCAACATAGCGATAATGTCGTTCACAACTTTTTTTCGGAGCCATTTTTTTTCATCCTATTTTTTATATATATCTGTAAAGTTCCGCCTAAATAATACCTTATCCATTATTTTAAAAGTATTCTATTTAAATCAAATCAACTAATTTGCATAAAAAAATTTAAGCTTCAAAAATATACTTGAATAATAGTGGATAGATATGTTTAAGAAAAAGGGTATAAAGAAAATTAAAAAAATAGAAAATATTAATTTGGTTTTAGCTGCATTAGGTGTAATGGAAGACGAAACATTAAGACCTGTTCCAGCTGATGATATTGCCTTTTGCTTACAAATTGATTTTAAGAAAAAAATGAAAGATTTACAAGTTTTAGAAATATTAAAAAGTGCTCAATCAGAAGGATATTGCGAATACGCGACTAAAGGATGGAAATTAAATCCTAAAGGTGAACAGATTGCAGACGAGACCTTAGCAATACTTTCTGAAGAATAATAATAAAAATAAAAAAATAAAAATTCAATTTATTAAATTTATCAGGAGAACTGAGAATTTGAGTAAAAATATGAAACAAAATCAAGATGAAATATTGAAACAAATAGATATTGTTGAACAAAAAGTAAAAAAATATAAAAAATTGATAAAAAAAAAAAATATTTTAGAATTAGAGTGCCCTTATAAAGAAGCAGAACAAGTATATTTGAAAACAGCTCGAGAATTCGAAAGACTTGGGAATAAAAATCAAGCAGAAATACTTTTTAATGGAGCAAAGCAATATCAAGAGAAAAATCAAAAAGATCATCTATTACGAAACATTGAAAAAAGAAAGAAAAATGAAAGAGAAAAAAGGGATAATATTGCTTTAGTTGATGAAAATGATGAGTTCTTCAATAATTTAGATAAAAACAAGAATATTTCGCATTATAAATCGATATTGCAACAAAAAAAGAAAGATGCTATAAAAAATAAACAAGAAATAGAAAAAATATTTAATGAACTTGAAGATATTACAAAAAAAATAAAAGATTATGAATTAAATATAAAGAAATTTCAAAAAGAAAGCCCATATGAAAAAGCAATCCAAGATTATAGAGAATTTGCAAAGAAACTAAAGAAATTAGGTTGGAATGAAGAAAGTCAAAGAATTTTAGAAAGTATCCAGACACTTCAAGAAAAATTAAAAAGAGACATAATAATACGCAAAAAACTCAAACTAAAGCAAGAACATAAGATAGAAGAAAAAAAAGAAATTGAACAAAAGGCAAAAAAAACTCTGGAAATGGAAAAAAAACATTTAGAAGAGATTCAAAAAGCCAAGAAGAAAATAGAAGAAGAAAAATTATCTGCAAATGCACAAGCAGAACAGATATTTAATAATATTGAGAAAATATCACAGAAAATAACAGAATATGAATCAACAGCGAGTAGGTATCAAATAGAATGCCCATATATTGAAGCAATTAATATATATGAAATTTCAGTTGAAGAACTTAAAAAATTAGGATGGATTGAAGAAAGTCAAAGAATCTTTGAAAGTATCCAGACACTTCAACAAAAATTAAAAAAAGACATGTATAATCGTGAGAAAATAAAGCAGAAAGAAGAACAGATAAGAAAAGAACAAGAAAAATTAGAAAAAAAAGCAAAACTATCCCAAATATTACAAAAACGACAAATGCAAGAAATTGAAAAAGCTAAAGAAGAACAAAACAAACAAAGATTATCAAATAAGACACAAGCGGACAAAATTCTTGCAGAAATTGAAAAAGTATCTCAAAAAATAAAAGAATATGAATCAATAGCTAACAGGTATCAAAAAGAATGTCCATATAGCGAGGCAATTCAATTTTTTTCAGAAAATGCAGAAAAACTTAAAAAATTAGGATGGATTGAAGAAAGTCAAAGAATCTTTGAAAGTATCCAGACACTTCAACAAAAATTAAAAGAAGATGAATTTAATCGAAGGAAAAAGGAAATTGAGAAAAAAAAGATAGAAAAAGCACAGGAAGATTTAGAGAAAAAGGCCAAATTCTCTCAATTATTAAAAAAAAGACAATTAGAAGAAATTGAGAGAGTAAAAAAAGAACAAGAACAACAAAGATTATCAACAAAGGCTCAAGCAGAAAAAATTCTTGCAGAAATTGAAAAAATTTCTCAAAAAATTAAAGAATATGAATCAACAGCTAACAGATTTCAAATAGAATGTCCTTATAATAATGCAATCTTAGTTTATACAGAATCTGCAAAAAATCTTAGCAAAATTGGGTGGAATGAAGAAAGTCAAAGAATTTTTGAAAGTATTCAAACAATTCAAGAAAAACTAAAAGAAGATGAAAATAACCGAAGAAAAAAACAAATAGAGAAATTAAAATTAAAGGAAGAGCAAGAAGAACTAGAAAAAAAAGCTAAATTATCACAAAAAATTCTTATAAAACGCCAAAAAGAACAAGAAGAACAAAAAAAAAGAGAATTACAAGAGCAATTACATAAAAGAAAAATTGCAGAAGAAATTTTCAAAAAAATTGATATTATTGAAAATAAAATAAAAGAATATGAAAATAAACAAGATAAAATACCGTATTTTTGTCCCTATGAAGATGCAATCAAAATTTATAAACAAACTGCGGATGAATTAAAATCAATAGGCTGGACTGAACAAGGAAACAGAATAATTGAAGCCATCCAGAGATATAAGGAGAAATTAGAAGAAGATAAAAATTATCGAGAAAATGAAAAGAAACGTATTGCTAAATCTAAAGAAGAAGAAGAAATGCTTAAAAGAAGAATAAAATTAACAAAAAAATTGCAGGAACAGCGTCAAAAAGAACAAGAAGAAATCAAGCGGAGAGAAGCTCAAGATCAAGCTTATAAACAAGCGATTGCAGACCAAATTTTTGCTCAAATTGAGAAGATTGAATTAAGTGTTAAGGAATATGAAAGTAACCCGAATAAAATACCTTTTACTCCCCCATATGAAGAAGCAATTAAAATTTATAATCAAGCTGCAAAAAATCTAGCTAAAATTGGTTGGCATAAAGAAAGCTTGAAAGTATTTTCAAGTGTAAAATTATATAATGATAAATTAAAGAAAGATCAAGAATACAGGGAACAAGAGAAACAAAGAATTGCAAAAAATTTGGAAGAAAAAAGTAAATTAAAACAAAGAGCTAAAGAATCTCGTGAATATCAAGTTAAAAAAGAACTGCAAAGATTAAAAAGAAAACAAAGAATCCGAGAAGAAAATGCATATAAACAAGCAATTACAAATCAAATATTTAATGAAATTGATCAAATTGAACATGACATAAAAGAATATGAAAGTCTTCCTGATAAAATACCGTATATTTGTCCATATGAGAAAGCGATTGAAGTCTATCAGAAATCTGCAAATAGATTAAGAGAAATAGGAAGAACTTATGAAAGCATTAAGTTATTTGAAGGAATGCAACTGTACCAAGATAAATTAAGGAAGGACCAAATCTATCGAGAAGAAGAAAAATTAAGGGTTGCAAAAAATAAAGAAGAAGCGGAATTATTAGAAAAAAGGGCTAAAAAGGTAAAAGAAATCGCATTAAAAAGACAACAAGAACAAGAAGCGAAAAAGCTTAAAGAACAACAAGAAATGAAGTATAAGCAAGCAATTGCAGATCAAATTTTTACTCAAATAGAAAAAATTGAAGAAGAAATTAAAGAATATGAATCTTTAATTGATAAAATTCCTTATGAATGTCCCTACAAAAAGGCAATTAATACTTATTTCAAAGGCGTTGAAACTTTGAAAGAAATTGGTTGGACCAAAGAAAGTATTAGATTATTTGAAGGACTAAAAATATATAGAGATAAACTTGAAAAAGACAAAAAATATCGAGAAGAAGAAAAACTTCGAATAGCTAAATCAAAAGAAGAACAAGAATTACTAAAAAGAAGAGCGATATTATCAGAAAAATTGCAGAAGCAAAGAAAACAAGAACTTCAAAGAATAAAAAGACAAGAACTCCAAGAAAAAAATTATAAAATGGCAATTGCAGATCAAATTTTCACTAAAATTGATGATGTTGAAAAAGAAGTAGAAGAATATGAATCCCATATTGATAGAATACCATTTGATCCCCCATATGAAAAATGTATTCAAGTTTATAAAGAATGTGCTCAACAACTAATAGATATTGAATGGAATAAGGAGAGTCTTCGATTATTGGAAGGTGTTCGCGTATATCAAGAAAAATTAAGAAAAGATCAAATATATCGTGAAAAAGAGAAACTCAGGGTTGCTAAAACCAAAGAAGAACAAAAAATGTTAGAAAAAAGAGCAAAACTAGCAGAACAGATATTAAAAGAGAAACAACGCCTAAATCAAGAGCGCATACAAAAAGAGAAAGAAGAAAATGAATATAAAGAGTCAGTAATGAATAATATTTTTGCAGATATTGAAAAAATTGAGCATGAAGTGAAAGAATATGAAAGTTTTCCCGATAAAATTCCTTATATTTGTCCATATGAAAAAGCAATCGAAGTCTATCAAAAATCTGCAAATCGGTTAAGAGACATAGGCAAAACAAATGAAAGTATTAAAATTTTTGAGGGTATGAGACTATATCAAGAAAAATTAAGAAAAGATCAAATATATCGTGAAGAAGAAAAATTACGGGTAGCAAAAACCAAAGAAGAACAAAAAATGCTCGAAGAACGAGCCAAACTTGCAAAACAAATTCAATTGAATCATCAAAGAAGGATACAAGAACAATTAAAAAAAAAAGAAGAAAAAGAAAAAGAAAAAGCGAAAATAACAGAAGAAATATTTTCAGCAATTGATAAAGTAGAAAATAAAGTCAGAGAATATGAATCTCATTCCAATCGATATCCATTTACACCTCCTTATGAAGAAGCAATTAAAGTGTATTTAGAATCTGCCAAAACACTTGAACAAATTGGTTGGAAAGAAGAAAGCTCCAAATTATATGAAGGTGTGAATTCTTATAAAGAAAAAGTAGAATATGATAAAAAATATAGAGATCATATTAAAAAACAGCAAGAAATTCAAAAATTAAACGAACTTGCTTTGAAACAGCAGATTGCACAATCTCAAGAAATTTTAAAAGAAAAATTGAAGAAAGAAGAAAGAGAAAAAGCCCTAGAATTTCAAGAAATGCAAAAACAAAAAGAAATATCTGAAAGAGCTTTAAGTATTATTTCTGAAGGTAATGCATTTGCCCAACAACATAAATACAAAAAAGCAATTATCATGTATTTAGAAGCAAGTAAATTATTCCAAGAAATCGGGTGGAAACTTGAAGCAGATAAAATTGCTAAACAAATCGATTTTTTTAAGCAAGAAGAAATAAATTATCTAAAGGAACTTCAAAGACAAGAAGAAGAACGTCTAAAATCAATTAAAGAATATGAAGATTTAGAAAGAAAAGCCAGAATTTCTTGGAAAATCAAACAAAAAGAAAAACTAAAACAAGAAAAGATAAGAAAGAGACGTGAAGAAGAAAAACGAAAGAAAGATTTAGAAGAAATTCAAAAATTAATTGCAGAAAGTCAAAAGTATCAAGAAGACAAAGAACAGAAGCTAAAGATTTTACAAAAAGAAGAACAACAAAAAGTAAAACAAATAGAAGAAATTCATAATCAATGTCTTAACTTGTTGGATGAGGCTCGTAGCTTTGTTGAAAATAAAAAATATAAAGATGCCCTGAAAGTCTATGAACAAGTATTGAATCTATACAAGAAAATAAAATATGAGATTGGAATTCGAATCACTATAGAAACAATTGAGAAAACTAAACAGGATTTACAAGCATATCAAGAACAAATACTCTTAAAGGAACAAGCAGAAAAAGAACGTGAAAAAGAAATACAAAAGATTCAAGAATTGATAAAAAGATCTAAAGAAGAATCAGAACGAATTTTATTAGAAGAACAGAAACGAAAATTAGAAGAAAATGAGATAAAAAGTAAACAAGATCAAATTCAAAATCAGATTTTTGATTTGCTTGAAATGGGAAGTAATTATTCACTTCAGCATCAATATGATGCAGCAATTTCAAAATATAAAGAAGCCTTAGTGTTATTTGATGAAATAAATTGGCCATTAAAAAAGAAACAGATAATTCAATTAATAAATGAAACTGAAGCTAAAAAAGAAGAATATTTGTTAAAACTAGCAGAAATTCAGAAGAGAAAAGAAGAAGAATTACTTCAACGTAAGAATTTTGAGAAGCAAATGGCATCTCAAGAGATGAAAAGACGAGAATCTTTAGAGAATTTAGAAGAAATTTCAATGGAAGAAAGACGCTTGGCAAGAATTGAGAGGCAAAGAGGTGATTTAGCCTACAAATACTTAGATCTCGCAGAAAAATCATATGAAGAACATCATCCTTACTTAAGTCTTTATTATCTCCATAATGCAATGTATAATTTTACAATAAACAAATGGACATTAGAAGCTAATACGACAAAAAAGAGATTATATCAAATTTTTGAAAGTATTTCGAATTGTTTGATTAAAATAAAAGAATTACTACAAAACACAAATTTTGAGTTAGAGAAAGAAGCAATGGAAGAAATAACTCAATGTTATTTATTTTTAGAAAAAGAAGATATCAAGAAATCTTTATCCAGTTTTGAACGAATAAGAGAAACCTTCAATAAATTAAACTGGACAAATTCACTTGAAAACCTTTCAGCATTACATATTGAAATATATGCATTGAAGGCAAAAGTAGATCATCGAAATCAACTTCCAACAAAAGAAGACGGTTTCGAACTATTAAATTCAGCACATGAACGATTAAATGAGAAAAATTTTGATGAAGCAATTCTCAGTGCAGAGAAAGCAGCAGAAATCTTTGAAGAAATATCTATACCAAGCTTAAAAAGGTTGTGTGATCAAACAATACTCCGGATAAAGTTAAGTAAACGAAAATACGAAAATGAAAAAACAGCATTAGAACGAATTTCTTCAATTTCTTCTCCAGAATTACGGCGAGAAGCACGTATTGAATTAAGAAAGAAAATTCGACGAGCAACGCGTCATATAAAAGGTAAGGTTGGTGGAGTATAACTAAAGAAAAGTGAATTAATTTATGTATTATTATTAATTTTTTTTGCTTTTACTTTTCTTCTTGGTAATTCTTCTTTTAGAATTAATTCATTTCGAATTAAGTCTCGAATTGCTGTTCGAATAGCTTCACTTCTATTTGGAAAAAATTCTTCCACAACTAGCAGGTCTAAAGATTCAATATATTTTTCTGGAACAAAAACTGTGAGCATTTTCATTTTCCTTATCCTTTAAGAATTTATAAAATAATCGATATGCTAAGTTAAAAAATGTTATTATTTAATTCCTATTTATTTCCAAAGTACGAACAAGTTTTTTTTTGTGTTACATATACGTGTAACACAAAACATATAAATAACCAATTTATAATAAAATTAAATATTATAACTATAAGTGATTTAAAGTGATTGAAGATTTACAAGAATTCTTAAAGAATGGTCAAGATTGGGAGAAAATGGAAACAGATATTCCCGGAGTATTTGTGGTTAAAATTCCCGGAACAAAAACCCGAGATGCAAGATTAATGGTAGAAATAAATCCTGTGGACAAAACTACAGGAAAACCTAAAAAGCGAAAAGGTTTATTTATAGCAGATTATGAAATGTACCTTCAATTTCAAGAAGCTCTATTTCAAGATGAAGTTCCTGCATTAATTAAGGCTTTGGAAGAACTAAATCCAGCATTACCTGCTACAAAGACAAAAAAACTAAAATTGAAATCATAAAAAAAAAACGCTACAAAATAAGTAATTCTATATACCCCTAATTTTTTATTTTCTTGTATTTTATTAATGTTATACATGAAAGAAGCAGAAATTAAAATTCTTTTAGAGATTAAAGAACATCTTATTCACTTTATTCAAACAAAAACAGCGGATCTTGAAAAGATAAAACAAGAAATCGATGACATAAATTCCCAAGTGGAGAAAATAAATCAAATAATTTCAAGTGGGAGTTTTATCACGGCTGAAAATTTAATTGATGCAGAAGCTGCTGCAAAGAAAAAATTATCTACAACGAGTACTACTGAAATAGCAAAAAAAATCTTTTCTTATGATAAATCTTTGTTAGCTGATTTAAAATTTTCAAATGATATTGTAAAAATTCGATTTCCTAATCCAAAGAAAATAAATTTTACTCAAGAATTATATATTACAAAATTTGTGAAACCGATTTTAGTCCCTCTAAAAAAAAATGAGCCAAACCTTCAATCTCAAATAACTAAAATAGAAATCGATAATGAATTATTTATTTCATCAATTATTTTACAAAATGTGAATCAATTTGATAGTTTTTCTTCCATTTATGAAAGCTTAGCAGATCTTTTACTGACAAATGCTTAATTTTTATATATTAAATCACATTACTGTACCAATTTTTGATTTTTTTTTCGCTTAAATTAAAAAGCAAAATCTTAAAGCATGATTCATAACATATAATAATAAGAAAGAGAAGAGTAGAATTGATGATGGCAAAAAAAACGAAAAAAGCTATTCTCATTTACCCTAAAATTCATTCCACTTTTAATAGTGATGCAATTGAGACTGCTTTAGTTAATAAAGCAAAAGAATTGCTGGGATTGAATGAAGAAGAGATCAATTTTATCTTTTTAAGCGGAAATTTCTTTGACACAAGAGGATGGGCATATTCTGCAATTCGTTCTTGGCGAGGTGCAATAAAACCTTCAAGCTCAAAAAAAAGACCAATATTGGATGCAACATTTGCATGCTTATCAGTATATCTTTCTTCATTAATTAGTTTTCAAGCAGATTTTGCTTTTGCATATGACGAAATTAAAGAAATCTTAAATGAGAAAGGTCGTGATGATTTATGGGCAATTATTGAAGAGAAATTACCATTTGTTTCATTACCACCAGCAGAAATGTTTCCCCCAGGCTTAAAATCACCAATTGCACCATATTATACATTAAAACAAGATGAAGAATTATTTTTAGGTGAATTATATAGTACAGTATTTTTATCAAATTATGTTAAAAACATGAAATCGCGCTATTATGTGTATTTTTCATACAGTGGATATAGTGCATTTGGTTATTTTTCAGCTTTACCAAAAACAGATAATTTTGGATTCGATCAACCTCCACGAGAGTTTAACATGGATCCTACAGAAGAAAATTTTGTGAAATTTATCAAAAGTTCCACAACATTGAAAGATTTAATGATGGCACTTATTGAAGCCCATAATAACTCATTATTGGAACAATTCCTCGTGGATGATTATGAAACATTTTTAAATCAATTATTAGAAATTGAAGAAATAGATGAAGGAGAGGGCTAAATATGGCAAATATAGGTTTACTTGGAGCAGTCTCAGTCGGAAAAACCACAATCTTGCGTTTATTTGTGAAATACTTAAAAACAAAGAAAATTGTCGATATTAAGGGTGGAAAAGAGTGTGTAGTAGTAAAAACAGATTTTTCAGGAGAAGCAGTTTTAGATCCTGAGACAGGTGTTAAAGAAACAAAAACAATTCACCCTAATCGAGTAGTCTTTAGAGAAGTTGATACTCATAAAAATCATACATTGTTTGCACCAGGGGGTGATCGAGGACGTGCAGTAGTAAGGATGGGTGTTATCACAATTTCCCGAATTGCCAAACAAATTATTGCTGTGTTTGCATGTGATCGCCCTGTAAAAGATCAATTTCAATTTTTCCGAGATGTTCGGTTTTTCCCTGGACAAATATATGTTTGCTTTAATAAATACGATCTTGTTCCAGAGGGTGAAAGAGAATCAACAATAGAGAAAATGAAAGAAGAGATAATTGATTTCTTTATGAAACGAAAAATTTCGATAAAAGAATTTCATATTGTTTGTGCTGAAAATATTCCAAACATGGAAGAATATAATGATCGTGCTGCAGAAATGATTTTAAAAATTGCAACAGAAAATTAACAAGAATTTATAATTACTTCTGTTTTTTCATTCATTTAATTTGTATATTCAGCGTTGCTACAAAATTAAATTAAAAAAAGAAGGATATATGAAAAAAAATCATTATTCAAATAAATTACGTTCTGATTCGGCGAGGATTATAATGTAATGTCATCTCTGAATTAGTAACTACAATTGATTTTATCATTTTACATTTTCGCTGTAAAGTCTCATATTTCATGGTAACTTTTTGTAATTTTACTGGATCATTACTCTTCTTTGCTTTTCTAACAGCTTTTAAGTATTTTTTCTTCATCCGCAAAGCTTTATGTATTTTTTTATATTTTTTATCATTTTCTTTCATATATCGAATCAATATGGCGAATAAAATCAAAACTCGCCTAAAAACAACTGAGCGATTTAATGATTCAAATTCTCGTTCACCTCTAAATCGAATAGTAGTCTTTCCTCCTATATTCAGCATTCGATCATCGATTTCTGCTACTTTTTCTCGAGTCTCTGCGTTATATACTCGAAAATCTTTACCTGGAGTAAAGCGACGACCTTTAATTCTAAATGTGATCAATTCCCCTGTCTTTGGATTTGGAATTGTGAACATATATCTGTCACCAATTATCGAGTGAGTCTTCATTAATGCAACACGATATTCATATCCAGGTAAATTAATAAAATAAAATGGACGTGCTTTTCCACGGTTTTCGCCAAATAACCCATTCATACTCATTAAAAGGCTTTCTTCTAAGGTTCCACGCCAACGTCCAGCATGTCCCTCTTTCTTTTTATCACGTTTTAATTCAGTAAAAGTTTTAATTACCAAACGTTTAAGCAATTTCGAATATTCTTCGGGTTCATAATCTTGACTGTGCTTCAAAGCCTCTTGATAAATGACAGATTCTTTATCAGAATGCTCCCAAAAAGAAGTATTATAACCGATTACTTCTTTGTAATCCTTTACTTTTTGTTCTTTTCTCCTTTCCTTATATGGTTTCCCCAAATCTTCTGGAGAATAAGCATAAAATGAAATATCACCGATTACTTCCATATTTTTAGTAAATTGTCTACTTTGCGCACGATATTGATCTTTTTGACGAATTCCAGTTGTAGCCATATGCATCTTTGTTAACCATGTATCAATTTCAATCCGTTTGTACCATTGGCGAGACATTTGAATTGCTTCTTTTTCACCATCTATATCTTCGATTGAATAATCATCCATATTAAGAGATTCTTCTTCATCAGAACCAATTTCTAATTCTTGAATTTCATCGACAACTTCATCAACATCTTCAAAATCTTTATCATCAAGTTCCTCATCATAAGGTTCAGAGTCTTCTTGATTTTCCTCAGGTTCTTCACTCATTTTAATCACCTAATAAAAAATTACGAATTCTTCGTTAGCTATATTAACTTTCTGAGAAATCGCATATAAATTTTTCAGTTATTGTTGTCTTAAAAAGAAATAAAGGAATTAAAAATATTTTTCAGTGAATTCCCCACTCTAAAGCACAAAAAATAAATTATATGCAATATTGTTTCATTTGAAAATCAATTTGATTTTTAAGGTTTTTCAAATGACTACACCAACAGGTCCGAGCAATTTCTATATCAGAAAATTGGCTCGAAAATTATGGAAAACAAAACGCCCTATCTGGCGCGATGTTTCTAAACGTTTAATGGCCCCGCAGAAAAACCGAGTCGAAATTAATTTGGCGAAAATCAATCGATTAACCCAAAAAGGAGAAACTATTATTGTTCCAGGAAAAATTCTTGCTAATGGAACTTTAGAGAAATCCTTGACAATTGCCTGTAAAGCAATTTCAAAATCGGCTCGTGTTAAAGTCGCGGCTTCAAAATCTGAATTATTAACAATTGAAGAATTGTTGGAAAAAAATCCAACAGGAAAAGGAGTAAGAATAATTATTTAGGTGATCAAAATGCAACAACCCGAATGGAAAATATTGGATGCCGCAGATATGATAATGGGTCGAATGTGCTCACAAGTGGCTAAACTTGCATTATTGGGAGAATATATTGTTATTATTAATGCCAAAGATGCTGTAATTAGTGGTCGCCGTAACCAAATTTTAGCGAAATATGTCCATTTACGTAAAGATATTCGAAATCTAAGCAATCCCCGCAGAGGACCTTTCCATAGTAGTAGACCAGATACATTTCTCCGACAAAAAATTAGATTTATGCTACCTAAAAATCACCGAGGAAAAGAAGCACTTAAGCGTGTTCATGTTTATATAACAGGAATTCCAAGCATAAAAGCATCTAAATACGAAAATGCAGAACCAATTATTGTTCGTAATGCATCTAAAGAAAGATTGAGCCATAAATATGTCACAATTGAAGATGTATGCAATAACATGGGCTGGACCCGAAAAAGAGGAAATGAACTTTCGGCTTAAATATTAAGGTGATTAAAAATGAAAATAATTCAAACTAGCGGAAAAAGAAAAAATGCAATTGCACGAGCCACTGTTCGACCTGGAACTGGAATCATACGAATAAATAAGATTCCTGTTGAAAAAATACAACCAGAATTAGCACGAATGAAAATTGAAGAATTATTAATTATTGTAAATGATGAAAAACTGAAAACTATCAATATTGATATTGTCGTAGAAGGTGGCGGAGTTATAGGTCAAATTGATGCAGCCCGAATTGCGTTAAGCCGAGCAATAACTCAATTTCTTAAGAAAAAATCTGTCATTCGCGCTATCAAAGAATATGATCGATCCATGCTTTCTGGTGATTCTAGACAAGTAGAAAGAAAGCATTGGGGTGGACGGAAAGCACGAAAACGATTCCAAAAGAGTTATCGTTAAAAACGCATTATTCTCTAATTATATAAAAATACCTTTTTTTTAATCTATTTCCAGAACAACATTATATCATAAAAAATTTAAAATACGGGTCGATTGATTTTGAAAATTGAAGTTTTTGAAAGAATCCAAAATGAAAATTTGGACATGGTTAAATTTGTACTCGATGGTGTAGGTGTTGAATTAGCCAATGCTTTTCGACGAATAATATTAACCGAAGTTCCAACCATGGCAATCACAGAAGTTCTGTTTGTCGAAAACGATACAGTCTTATATGATGAAATGATTGCTCATCGATTAGGTTTAATTCCCTTAACAACGGATTTAAAGAATTATAATCTTCCCGAAGAATGTTCATGTGGAGGTCAAGGTTGTACATTATGCCAAGCTCAGTTAATGTGTGAAGTCCACGCAGAAAATGAACAAAAACACGTCTATTCCCGTGATTTAGAATCCTTAGATCCAAAAATTCATCCTGTTAATGAAAATTATTTAATTGCAGAATTAGGAAAACGAACATCATTAGTTTTTGAAGCTTACGCCCAATTAGGACGTGGTAAAGATCACGCTAAATTTCAGCCAGTTTGTTCTATTGGCTATAAATATTTTCCCAAAGTAACAATTGATAATTCAAAATTTAGTAGTGAAGAAGAAATTGATGATTTCTTATTAAAAGATCACACTAAATTATTTGAAAAAGTTGATGGAAAATTAACTCTAATCAAAGATTATTGGAAAGGTCCAGATTTTACTGATTCAATTGCTAATCATGCACCTCCAGGAGCAATAACCATAGAATTTGAACCTAATAAATTCGTCTTCACTGTTGAGGGAACAGGTTCATTACCCTTAAAAGAAATATTTACAAAAGCAATAGAAATATTTTTGGAAAAATTAGATGAATTTGAAGATCAATTAAAAAGTGTATCCATTGAACCAATTATTTCTAAGATTTCCATGCGAAAACTATAGAATTTCCTCAAAAATTTCTTTTCGTCAGTCGTTTTTATTTTTTTACTAATTTTGACCCATTTTCTTCATAATTTTAATTAAAAAAAGAATTCCAAAATTCTATATTTTGAAAAATTGTAATTCTCTTGCAATCTAATATAATGAGAAAAAAAAGGATAAGCAAGAAATAATTAAATTTGTAATTTATTTCTGAGCTTTATTAGCTTTTTCTTCCAAAAAGGCACGAGCTTCAAAGATATTCAGTTTAACACCTTTTTTAAGCTTGTCTTTAGCATCTTCTAAGGTTAAACGCTGAATTTCTTTTTTCATTTTCTTTTTATTTTGATATTGAGCTTTTTGGGAAATTCGTTTTCGTCGATTGATTCGTTGAGAAACTTCAATTAATCGTTGATGGTAGATATCTGCTATGAATCGATTTTCATTTAACTCACGCTGTAGATTGCGCTTTTCACGACGAAGTTCATCAATTTCTTTACTACAATCTAAATATAACAAGTGATAATTTTGTGATTCTTCAGCAGAAGTTCTTAATTCTTCATTTATTTCTGATAAGTCTTTCCGATAATTTCGGATATTATCGATCTCTTCTTTGAATGGTTTGGGTTTTCGATGTTCCTTTGTTAAATCTTGAAGAGTTCGTTCTAATTTATCGATTTCATCAACAATTTTATTTTCTTCACTTAGTTCTAAATCTTCTGTTTCGATTTTCTTTTCTAAAAATTCTATTTTTCTCCGAATTTTCCCTATTTGGGTACCTATTTTTTTTGTATTTCTACCTTCTTCGCTTTGTTTTGCATCATTTTTAGCTTTTTTTAGTGTAGCTCGAGAATCATTTAATAGTTCAACCATTTTTGATTTTCGTTCTTTAATCTCTTGAACTTTTTTATTCAATTGATCCCGTTTATTTCGATAATCTAATGCTTGATTTCGAACATTGGAAATCTCAATCTGAATCTTTTTGATTTTATTTATTAAATCACGTGTTCCATCATTATGTATATCACGCAATTCTTTTAATTCATTTACATCTTCAATTCTTTCGGATTCTTGAGCAATTCTTTTTAACTTTGGATTTTTGCTGAGATCTATTTTCGGTTGTTTCTGCTTTCGGCGACGTTTTTTAGCTTTTTTATCCTTTTCATCAACACTTTTAGCAGATTCAGATTGTTCTGATTTCTCATCAGGAG
The DNA here is from genome assembly GCF_054039255.1 of Candidatus Harpocratesius sp. Taxonomy (NCBI): domain Archaea; kingdom Promethearchaeati; phylum Promethearchaeota; class Promethearchaeia; order Promethearchaeales; family Promethearchaeaceae; genus Candidatus Harpocratesius; species Candidatus Harpocratesius sp. The sequence continues at coordinate 69,776 of NZ_JBPLBG010000008.1, read as the reverse complement.
AGATTTCCGATTCTTCGTTAGCTGTACCTTCAAAATCTAAAGGTTCATCTTCAACTTCTTCTTCATCTTCACTCAATAAGGTTTCAGCTTCACGATCCAACGATTCTTGTAATTCTTCATCCTTTTCAGGATCAATATCGGCTTCTTTTTCATCATCAGATGAGTCCATTGAATCACCATTCTCGATTTCAGGAGATTTCTCTTCTTCTGGTTGAGGGACTTCATCTTCCGGTTCGTTCTGATTAAACATTTATTTGGCACCCAAAATATATCGTATGACGATATTTATTGTGATACATAGATTTAACTCTCATCTGATAAATTTAAGTAAAAAAATTCGAGATGAGATCAATCTCCCAAAGGTTTCGATCTATTATTAACTTTACTAAATCCACGTTATCCCCCATTCCTACATGTGATTATCGAAAAATTTTTTGCCTTTCTATTGTTTAGTTTTTTGATGCAAGCGATAGAAGAAGGTGAAAGAGTTTATATTATTCTTGATCCTCGAAGAAAATGGATTCGAACTGTGAAATCTTCACAACAATTTCATAGTGATAAAGGATTTTTAGAATATAAAGAAATAATTGGAAAATTACCAGGACAAACATTCTTACTTAAACCTTTTCATCGAAAAGTTGCAGTTTTACGTCCACTAATAAGTGATTTCATTTTTCATATGAAACGTCAAAGTCAAATTATTTATCCAGAAGATATTGGTTCTATCTTAATTTATGGTGGAGTGGGTCCAAAGTCAAATGTTCTTGAGGCAGGGACTGGAAGTGGAACAGTCACCAGTATTCTTGCCCATTTTTGCCAACCTAATGGGCATGTTTACAGTTTTGATATTCGGGAAAATGCACTTAATCAGGCAAAAAAGAATATTTCATTTATGGGAATGACTCATCAAACTACAGTAAATCTTGGAGATATTCTTGAAAATGATTACAACTTTCAAAATATACATTTCATTATGCTTGATTTGGCTACACCCTGGTTGGCAGTTCCAAAGGTAAAAAAATATCTCCACCCCACAAAGGGGAGAATCTGCTTATTCAGTCCAACATTAGAACAAGTAAAAAAAAATATTAATGCACTTTCAAGTGAGCATTTTTCCTGGTATAGGACTTATGAATTATTAAAACGCTTTTATCAAGTAAAAACTAATGCCACTAGACCAATTGGACGAATGGTAGGCCATACAGGATATCTTACATATGGAGCTTTTTATTCTTTAGATGAATCACTTCAAAATATAGGTTTTAATGACTTATACTCACCAGAAAATTTAGGAAATCTTTTTATTTACGCACAATTCACGCAAAATCGGAAAATTTTAGTTGTTACTCAAATTCAATCTCCATTAAAGAGAATTTTAGAAAAAACTCTTCAAAATCTTTCAAATTTTACTTTTATTTTTGTGTCTCAACAAACAGATGAAATACCTCAATTAAATGAAATTAAATCTCAACAATTTTTTGATGTAATCTGCATTGATGATTGTTATTTTGAAAATCTATTCGTAGAATTTACAAATTATCTTGAAAATGGAGGTGTTTTCTGTGGAATTCATGAAAACATCGAAGATGCGAAAGAATTTCATCTTGCCATGATAGAAGCCCACTATTACGATATCACAACATCAGAAATAATCAAACGAGAAATTCGTATAAATAAAGAAGATAAAAAAACTAATTCACATATCCTTTCAAATAAAGGTTTTTTAACCCTTGGACGAAAGATATTGGATAAAATAGAAATAAAAGAAGGTGCACCAAAAATACCTGAAAATGTCGAAATGATACTCGAAGTAGGGAGAAATCTCTAATAATTACAAGAAATTTAGTGGTAATTGCATCATTAAATCTGTCACCTCTGAAATTATTAAATCTGGCTTCAATTTTGAGAAATATTCAACTGAATGAGAAGAACATACAGCAATAGTTCTTGTTCCTGCAGCTTTTCCCGCTATGATATCGTATTGTGAATCACCAATCATCACACAACGTAGAGCAGATAGATTCAGTAAAGTAAGTGCTTTCTTAATCATTTCCGGATCAGGTTTAGCTTTCTTTATTTCATCAATACCAATATAACCAATTGATAAATCGTTCCAATGATTCACTTCTATCATTCTTGCGATAACTCTATTAAAATTATTACTTACAAATACGATTTTTCCGTATTTTTTTGAAATTTCTTCTAAAAGTTCGTTTACACCTTTAAATGCTGCAATTTTTTCAATTTCAGATAATAAAAATTCTGTTTTTGCTTCAGTAATGTGTTGTATAGTTGAATGGTCCACATTTTTTCCTGCTAAATTGCGACAAATCTGAGCAGTTTTCAAACCAAATTGAGAAATTATCTCTTCATCGTTCTTAAATATCCCATATTCACGTAATGCTCTTCGCCAAGCATTTAAATGCGCAATATTAGAATCTAAAAGAGTTCCATCAATATCAAAAATATATCCTTGTATTTCCATTAATCTAGCTCCATGAAATATTATTTTCCATTCAATTAGAATTATTTAGATATTATTCCAACATAGAATGAAAAGATCGGAAAAGATAATTTTCTTAATAAAAAAGTTGCAAAAAATAAAAATCTAAGTAAAAAAACAAGAAAATGCGATGAAAAAAATTTTAATCATCCATAGGAATCTCTAATTTACGCAATTTTTCTTTTAACAACTTAATTTCATCAATTCTTTCTTGTTTTCGCATTTCATATTCTTCAAGTTCTTCGGCTTCAATTTTTGTGAGTGAAATTCCGCGGTTTATTGATTCCATTAATTCACTTATCACATCTAATTTATATTTTAATTGCGAAATCTCCTTTATTCGTTTTTCTTTTTCTTGCTGAAGTTGATTCATTTCTTCTGAATCAATTTGTTCCAGTTTAACACCATCTTTTACTTTTTTCATCAATTCATCCAAAACATTAAGGTGACTTGTCAAATGAGCAATTTCGGCTTGGCGACCTAATTTATTATATTCATGTTCATGGATATCTTTTATTGATATACTTTGCAATTTCGGCATTGATTCAATTTCCTTCATTAATTCTACGCTTAAATCCATTTTAGCCAGAATATTCCCTTTTAAACGCTGAATTGCTTGCATTCGCTCAGATTTATATTTTTCGTATGCTTCTCTTTCAGCAGGATCTGGCGGAGTTAGTTGCTTCTCTTGAATTTCTTGAAATAACTGGGGAATTTTTTCTATTTTTTCTTTTAATCCAGTTATTTCTTGAAATTTTTTTACTTTTTCTGGATCTAATCGATCGAAATAAGCAGAAGCAATCTCAAATTTTTCCAATAATTCATTTCTTATCTCGGTTCGCTGCTCATGAGAAACTCCAAGAGTTGAAACGATATCATCGAGTAATTTATCAGCCATCTCTATCTTAGATTTCAAATTTGAAATTTCATCTAAACGTTGTTGACGATGAATTTCATATTCTTGTTTTGCGCTTTCATCAACTTTCTTTAGTATTGGAGGAGTAGATTCGATTTCTTTTAAAATTGTACCAAAATTTTGAAGATATTTTTCAGCTTCCTTAAGATCTTCAATTCTTTTCTTTTTGGCATTTAAATATGCTTCTTGCTCTTGAGGATTTATTGGTGTTAAAGCATTTAATGGATTTTCTGAAATCTCATTTAAAACGTTTGAAAAATTCAATAAATGCTTGTTAGCAATCCGAATCATTCCTAAACGTCGATTTTTTTCTTGTTCGTACTTTTCACGCTCTTTTTCATCAATAACTTTCAAAAATGTGGTATTTTGTATTTCTTTAATTAATTCTTTTGACATTTCTATTGTTTCACGCAATTTTTTAATAGATTTCAATCTTTTTTTCTTTGCAGCTTGATAAATTTCTTTTTCTGTTTCAGGAATCGGAGATAGCTGGATTGATGATTGCTGAAGTTCTTTAATTATTGATTGAGCATTATCAAAAAGCCCTTTGAGTCTTTTAATTTCATTTTTTCTAGATTGGCGCGCTTGTTCTACAGAATGAAGCTCTTGTTCATCAATTTTATGTAATTGTGAACCTTCTTTAATTTCTTTTAAAAGCTTCTTCTGTTGTTCTTTTTTTTCTGGATCTTCCATTACCTTTCTCACCTTTAATTACACTTTAACAATCTTATTTCATACATTTAATCATTTTGTCTTTGTAATTAATAAAATAAAAATGTGAAAAGAAATCAATCATTAATAATCAACCATAGATAGAACGGATTTTTTAGATTATTGGTTACGAGGACCAAATATAGCAGTTCCAATCCTTACCATTGTTGCTCCGTTTTTGATTGCTTGTTGATAATCATGACTCATCCCCATACTTAGGGTAGTCAATTTGTATTGTTCCTTATAAGTTTCGAAAATTTCTCTCATTTGTCGAAAATATGGGGTAGGATCAATATCTGCAGGAGGAATACACATAAAACCTTTAACTTCAATTCTAGAAAAATCATCGCAATATTTAAGAAAATCTGATACTTCTTCAGGAAAGATTCCACTTTTTTGAGGCTCCTTTCCTATATTCACTTGAATTAATACAGATATCTTCTTGTCAAAAGATACACACGCATTTTGCATTTTTGAAACAATTTTCATACGATCTACAGATTGTACTTCATCAAAATGTGCAACGATATCTTTTATTTTATTCGATTGAATGTGACCGATAAAATGCCATCGAATTTCCCTTAAGTGTTTTAATGAAAGTATTTTTGGAATAGCATCTTGAACATAATTTTCCCCAAAGTCTCGTACACCCCATTTATAAGCAGCTTTAATATATTCTATGGGTTTCCTTTTAGATACAGCCACTAAAGTGATTCCAGGGGAAATTTTAATTTTATCTAAATTTACTGCAATAAATTCAAGGTTCTCTATAGTGTTCATGATAACATGACTCCTCTTTTTGATTCTAATACCGCTTTCAATATATTAGTTATGTTAATTTCTTTAATATCCTATATTTCTTTACTAATGGATGATTAAATTTGAGTCTTATATAAAAACTAATTCGCACATTTAACTCCTGAAAAAGAAACTTTCGTCATTTTCATTATTTAACCACACCAGAATCAAAAAAAATACTGATTTAATAAGTTGATAATGATAATCATAGAGAAAAAGTTTAAAATTTTTGATGACTTAGACTTCCTCAGATCATCTATTTTAAATTCATAAATTACAGAGACCATTAAGTCTCAAATTTAACAGATGAGGTAAAAATCATGTCACAATTAGGTGGAGTCCCAATTTTGATTCTTAAAGAAGGTGCAGAACGCACCCGTGGGCAAGATGCTCGAGAAAAGAACATTCTCGCCATTCAAGCAGTAGCAGAAGCAGTTAAAACCACCCTAGGACCTCGAGGAATGGATAAAATGCTTGTAGATTCTTTAGGGGATATAACTGTTACAAATGACGGTGCTACCATTTTAGATAATTTAGAAGTGGAACATCCTGGTGCAAAAATGGCAGTGGCAATTTCAAAGACACAAGATGATAATGTTGGAGATGGAACAACATCCAGTGTAATAATTGCAGGACATTTATTGACAGTTGCAAATGAACTAATGTCGCAAGGTATTCACCCCAGTATTGTTGCACGTGGATTTAACTTAGCAGGAAAAAAAGCAAGAGAAATCTTAAAGGAAATTGCTGAAAAAATTGATCCTGCAAAAGATAAAGAAATTTTAAAGAAAATAGCCACTACAACAATGAATTCAAAAGGAATTAGCGGTAACAAAGAATTCTTTGCAGATTTAGCTGTTGAAGCCTTTAATAAAATTAAAGATGATAAAAACGGAAATAATATGGCAAGAGTTAAAGATATCATCGTTGTTAAGAAAAAGGGACGTTCTATCCAAGAATCTGAAATTATTGAAGGAATTATTTTAGAAAAAGAACCAACTCACCAAATGATGCCAAAATTAATCAATGACGCTAAAATAGCTTTGGTGAATCAAGCTTTTGAAATTAAGAAGACAGAATTCTCCAGCGATCTCCGAATTTCAAACCCAAATGACATCCAATCATTCTTGGATCAAGAAGAACAGATTTTACGCCATTTCGCAGATAAATTGAAAGAAGTAGGTGCCACTGTTGTTATTAATCAAAAAGGTATCGAGGATACTGCTTCTCACTTCCTTAACAAATATGGAATTGTGGCAGTAAAATCAGTCACAAAAAGTGATTTAGAAAAATTGAAAAAAGCAGTCGGCGGTAAAATCATAGAAAATATCGAATCAATTACAGCGAATGATTTGGGAAAAGCTAAAAAAGTAGAATTTAAGAAAATTGCTGGGGACGATTTATGTTTCATTTCTGGATGTGAAAATCCTAAAGCAATTTCAATATTACTACGAGCAGGAGTCAACAGCGCATTAGAAGAAGCAGAGAGAACATTACATGATGCACTTTGTGTCGTAGCAAGTACGTATGATCGTGCTGAAATTGTTGGTGGTGGTGGAGCTGTAGAAATGGAAATTTCACAGAGATTGGTCCAATTTGCAGCAACTCAATCTGGTAAAGAACAGATTGCTATTGAAACATTTGCTCGATCTATGGAAATTATTCCAATTACTTTGGCAGAAAATGCTGGTTTAGATCCAATAAATATAATTGCCGAACTTCGAACTGCACATTCCAAACCTGGAAATGAGTTTATGGGGTTAGATATTTATCAAAATAAAGTGGTTAATAATAAGGAAGCCGGAGTTATTGAACCTGTCGCCAACATTGATCAAATTATTAAATCTGCCACAGAACTTTCTGTGATGATTTTACGGATTGATGATATGATAAAAGCCAAAGCCTCTGCTGGTGGTGGAGGTGGAGCTCCAGGCGGCATGGGCGGTATGGGCGGTATGGGTGGTATGCCTCCAGGAATGATGTAATATTAATACTCAAAAAAAATATCCTAAATCGTATATTAAATTTATCGCTTTTTTTCGTCTCTTTTCTTTTATCTGTCTTTTAAAAATCTAATTATTGATTTTTCAAAAAGCTAGAAAAAAAAAGCTCAAATTAGCAATTTTCTTTCAATAATAAATAATAGAAATAGCAAATAACTTACTAATCAGCTTTTATAAGCAACAATACCATTAACCATGGTAAGTTCAACTTGTGCATAAAAATTCTGGACAGGATGATCTGACCACACTACTAAATCAGCATCTTTCCCAGGTTCAATAGATCCAACTCGATCACTGATTCCTAAAATTTTTGCAGCATTAATCGTTACAGCACGTAATGCTTCTTCAATTGGCAATCCATATTTTGCTGCCATGCATGGAAGCACTTGGAAATACAATAATCTGGGAAAAGTATCACTTTGAATAGCAAATTTCACTTTTGCTTTATACAATAGACCAGGGGTTCGAAATGAAATATCACGCAGTTCACTTTTCTCATATCCAATAATACTTGGGCCTACAGCAACTGGAATCTGCTTGTGAGCCAAAAATTCAGCAATCTTGTGTCCTTCTGTGGCGTGAACAATCATTAACCTAAGATTAAATTCTTCTGCCAAGCGAACTGCAGTTACGATATCATTGTGTTGATGACAATGAATATGAATGGGAATTTCACGTCGAAGAACTTTAAGAAGCATCTCTTTATCTAAATCCCGTTCAGGTTCAGGGGGAATTTTCTCAACTTCAAGTGAATCAGTAAAAAGTTTCTTTTTCTTATTATATTCACCCCACTTTCTTCCGTACTCTTGTGCATCCAAAAAAGCTTTTCGAAAAACTGCCGCAATCCCCATTCTGGTGCTGGGAAGCTTTTTATCTGTGCCATATACACGCTTGGGATTTTCACCTAATGCAGCCTTTAAAGCTGAAGGTGCTTGCACAATATAATCATCCACTAGATGAGTTGATGCGTAAGTTTTCAATATTGCAAATTGTCCGCCTATTACATTAGCGGATCCAGGTCCTGTATTGATGGTGGTTACACCACCTTGAACTGCTTCCTGAAAGGCAGGATCTTCGATGTTGATAGCATCAATTACTCTCATCATTGGGGTACTAGGATTAGTGGCTTCATTTACATCATAACCCATCTTTCCAACACTTCCATCATAAACCCCTTGATGAGTATGAGAATCAATAAATCCTGGAACAATATATCGATCTGTAGCATCAATTATTTTAAAACCATCGGGAATCGACTCATTTTCTCCTAAGATTGCAGAAATTTTCCCATCTTCAATCAAAATGGTCGATTTTTCATATATTGTATGATTTTCATCGCAAGAGATGATTTTTCCGTTTATAATCGCATAATTCATTTCTATGAGTTCACTGGGTAGATGTGTAGATGAGTATTTAAAATTCTTTCCGCAAGCTGTGATAAGAATTGGGCTTCCAATTATTCATAATCAGCATTTTCTTTTAGTAACACAGAAACAAATTTATGGTAATTCAAATGCATCATCATCATCACTCAATTGAAAATAATAAAATGGAAGCACCTCACGAACCCGTTGTAGGTGCAATAATTGCAATAACAGTCGTTTCGATTGTAATGAACGCATTATTTACTCATATGTGGTTTAGTATTATAATTCAAATTATACTATTCATCCATTTAGTTAAATGCATTATTGAATACTTGCAAAATGCAGCAGCTCGAAAGAATTATCAGTACCATACAGAAATAAATGAAGTAATTCAAATTTGGGTAGCATTGATTATTGTATCCATTATTATGAGAGTATTATTCGATGGACAATGGTTCGCTCAAATAGCACCTGCAGTTCTAAAAATTAAAGCGATAGAAATTACAGTGCTTTATTTAGTGACCCTTACCAAACGCAATCATCAGAAACAATTACAAAGTACAATTGTCTATATGCAACAACCAATGTATACTGCAGTTCAAGCAGTTAACACGCAAACAACTGAAAAAATCTATGAAACCACCAATTTCACAACTTCAAATGAAGAAAGCCTTATGCACTACTGTCCAATTTGTGGTGAAAAAACTGATTTAAATGCAAGTTTTTGCCCATACTGTGGAACTGATTTGAGACGCTAAAATATATTAATAAGATGCGATTTTTTTCTTTTTTTCTTCATTCTCTTAATCTTTTCAATTTTTACAATTATTGTATGATTTTTAGAATTTTGTCCATATAGATCGCTTAAAAAAATATGAATTAGAAACTTTTTTTTAGGTGTGTTGTTCTCAATCAATTAGGAAATCTTTCATTGGAATTTAGATACAGAAGGCTTTAAAGTGAACTTTAATCGATTTATCGCAACATCCAGCCGGTTTGACAATGTGACATTCCAACAAATGGTTGAAAAAATCAGCATTACAACACATGTAAGTCCAACATTGTTATGGGAATATGGAATAAATGCATTAGAAGAATGGTCTCAAACATCTGGGAAAAATATGGAACATCTCTTTTTAATGCGAAATTTGGAGCGTTCAGAAAATATTTCGGATATTTTAAAGAAATTTCAAGAAAAACTCGAACCATTGGTCACTTCACCCAAAATTTTGAATAAAACACTTAGTATTGCCAATGTGGGTTATGAATTGATGTTTGGCAGCATGTAGTATATTGAAGATTCGATCATTTGTGAAGTAATGCTTAGAAATTATATTTTTAACCCTTAAAGAATTATATTATTCATGGCAAATTATAGAATTATTTCAGCTTTTGAAATATTTGAACAATTTTGGGAAAAAAATAAAGATTTGCCAATTCAAAAGCAAATATCGACTTTTGCAGAAATCTTTGAACATCAAAATCCTGAATTATGGCACATGCAAATTGAATGCTATAAAGAGGATGGATGGGATTGGGAAAAAATAGCTGAAACGCAAGTTTTTCCAAAATTTCCACAAGCAGTTCCTAAAATGAGACCAATTTTTGAAAAATTAAATAACATAATTCCATGGATATTTATCAAAGCAGTTCAAACAATGCAGTTTTCTTTTGATGTAAATTTCGTTCTTTACGTTGGAATTGGGTGTGGTGCTGGATGGGCAACTAAATTTAATAATAAAAGAGCAGTTCTGATGGGATTGGAGAATATTATTGACTGTGGCTGGCATTCTAATGAAACTTTAGCAGGACTAATAGCACATGAATTGGGTCATTTAATTCATCAAGAGTGGCGCGATCAAGTAAATCTTCCTAATAAAGTGCAAGGAGATGATGCATTTTGGAATCTCTATGAAGAAGGTTTTGCTATGCGGGCTGAACATAAAATAATGAACTCTGAATCTTTTCATGAAGCAGAGGGAAAAGAAAATTGGATCTCCTGGTGTTACTCACATCGAAATTGGTTGGCAAAAGAATATTTACTTTCTTTAGGAAATGATGAAAAAATAAGACAATTTTTCGGATCATGGTTTGAAGTGCAAGGATATAAACAAACAGGATATTTTCTTGGACACGAAATTTTAAAGGAATGGGAGATCCAAGATAAATTATCATTCAAAGAAATAGCATTACTTCCTTTAGATGAAATAAACAATCGAGTACGTAAAACTTTGGAACAATGGATAAAAAATGAATAAATATTGATAGAAGGTTAAATAATTACTTTACTACAGATAATCACTTAAATAACTTATATTTATTCTTATTTTTCAAGAGATAATACCGCTTTAACTGCTTTTTTCCATCGTTTTATTTTTTCAGTACGGATGTGTGGCTCCATTTTTGGTGAAAATTCTTGATATTCTTGTTGCAATCCTTGAAGTTCTTTAAAATCTTTCCAAAATCCAACAGCAAGTCCTGCAAAATATGCCGCCCCAGTTCCTGTCATATCACTTTCTGGAGATCTCATAACTTTAACATTAGTAAAATCAGCTAAACACTGCAATTGAATATCAGATTTGGAAACACCTCCATCCACCTTGATTTCAGTCAATTGGATTTTCGTATCATGCTGCATGCCTTCAAGAATATCATAAGCTCTTAGTGCTAATCCTTCTAATACTGCACGGCATACATGTCGTCGATGGGTGGATAAAGATAATCCAAAAATAGTTGCACGGGATTTGGGACTGAAATATGGAAAACTGATACCTGATGGCGTGGGGATGAAAATTACACCTTCAGTATCATGTGTTTGGGCGGCAAATTCATTCAACATTTGAGCAGTATCTGAAACACCAATTCCTTCTCCCAACCAATCAATTAATGTTCCTGCAGTAGTAACTTGACCTTCGAGCATATAAGTAATTTGGCCATTGATTCTCCAAGCAATTAGGGGAAACAAACCGCGTTTCGAGAGTTTTGGTTTAGGTCCGACAGTCATATCAACAAAAGCACCTGACCCCTGCGAAATTTTAGTATCACCAGGATGAAAACAACAATGACCGAAAAGAGCTGCCATTTGATCACCAACACTTGCCCCAATTGGTATGCTGTGTCCAAAGAAAACTTCAGGATCAGTGGAACCAAAATCATCTGCTGTATCTAGCACCTTTGGAAACATTGCTGGGGGATGTGGAATATCAAAAATCTTGAAATAAGTTTTATTCCATTCCAAATCAAATGGATTGTACATAGATGTGCCACTGGCATTCGTTACATCTGTATAGTGGTGCTTTCCATTGGTTAATTTGTAAATAAACCATGTATCCAGTGTACAAAAATGAATTTCATTATTTTTACAGCGTTCATATAATTCATGACCTGAATGTTGTCTATCTCGGTATTTTACTTCAGGTTGTTCGAACAGCCATTTCAAACGAGGAATACCCAAAACTGGACTCATGTGAACCATTTTAGTGGTTAAAAGCATAGGAGAACTTGTGATTCGTCCAGCAAGTCCTGCAAATCCACGTAAAAGTCGATAAGAAAATTGAGTATCACATCGTTTAGCCATATCAGCCGCTCTTACATCTGCCCAACTGATAAAATTAGTGATTGGTTCCCCTGTCTCTTTTTCAACTAAACAAAAAGAACCCCTTTGATTAGTAATTCCCAGTGCAGCTACTTCTTTAAGGGAATACTCAGAAGATTTAAAAATAGTATTAACAACTTTCAATAATGCTTCCCACAAAATCTGTGGATCATGTTCAATTGCACCTTCTTCAGGAAATGAAGGATGGGTTGTTTGATATGCCCGATTTACAATTTTCCCGTTATGATTAAATAATAAAGCTCGAATTCCAGTGCTTCCACTATCTATAGCTAAAATAAATTTTTTTTTTTCATTGATCGAAGTAGATTCCATTATATTCTATTGGAGCCAAAGTGCTTGATAAGCTTTTCTTTCGTTTTATATCAATTTTATTGAATAAAATTAATTCTATAAGGAAAAATAAAAAAAAATTTATCCACCTACATACTGACCCAATTTTCTTCCATGAACTCCATAAAAAAGGAAGGTTACCACAGAAAGAGTGCTCATTGTAGCCATATAATCAAAATTGAACAAAATTCCTTTAACATAATTCACTAATGAAATACGTGTTATGAATGGTGTTTGAGTGTAGAAATTATTCCTAAAGATAATTGAAATAAATAGTAATAATATTCCAGATAGAAAATATAAAATCGCAGTACGAGAAAAAACATTATTTTTTGATGAGGCTCTTTTTTGCTGGGAGAAATATCTAAAAAGATTATACAAAATTAAAAAAGATACAAGAATAACACCATCTATATCAAAAAATGACACGTAAATGAATCCCAAGATAAATAGAAATAAATTGAATAAAGAAGCAACAAGTTGGGTAGGGTATAAAGGCACATTCAATAATTCAGGATTAACACGAATTACTTTTGATTTCATATTTGAGTATTTAACGCTAAATGAACCTTTTGTTGGTTTTCCATAACAACATCCGTAATTGTAACATCCAATTCTTCCTACAAAGAGAGAAAGAGTGGCTCCAAATGTTACAGCATCCAAAAATATAACAATATTGATATGCTCCATCCAACAAACAATTATTGCCCCAATTCCAATCCCCATCAAACCCCCTTGATTATACATGGTAGTTTGATTTAAGTTATAAAGAAAATTTTTAAAATATTTTAGTCCATCTACAAAAACTTGAAAAAATTTAGTGAAAAACAACATTGAAAAAAGCATAATCCCCAATGGAACAATTGTGGGATGAATAAAATAAATTCCTTTACTATTTAAATAGAATAATAATAATGAGTTAGAAATAAAGATGCTTATGACCATAATCAAGCCGAAATTTACAATATGAAAGTTCTTTCCCTTAAATAATATTGGATTTTTATTCAAAGAAAGAAAAGGTTTTATTAAATATGAAAAGATCTTCTCCACCTTCTTATTCATGGATACCCTTTATATTCAATTAAAAATAAATTTTTTTACTAAATATTTCATCAGTCAATTAAAATTGTCAAATAGATGTCATTTATGATGTTAAAAATTGGCTGTATATTTTTCTATCTTATCAAATGAAAAGGAAAAATTTAAGATTACTTATGAAAAATAATTATTAATGTTAGGAGCAGTATATGCATCTATCGAATATTTTACAGAAATACCAAAATTGATCGAGATTTCACTGTTTTGGATATTAGGAATAAAAATTTACAAAGCAAAGAAAACAAAGTTGAATTTAGTTTATGCAATTAGCTTTTTTGTTTGGAGTTTCTATACGATGGCAGATTTAGTTATGTGGATAACAGCTGCAAATAGTGAAACATGGTTTTTCATAGATAATAGAATTCGAGATATGCAAGTAATTTTAATCACTGTTTTCGCGTTTTTAATTTATTTTTCAACTCAAATAGTAGTTAAAGGTTATTCTGGTTTAAATTGGAAGCAAATCTACATTATTGGCTCAGTTTTTTTAGTTATAGCAATTACTGCATCTATAACTGATAAATTAATAATTCAAGATGAAGTAGGAAATGTGTTATCTCCTTCCCAATGGGATTCTGCACCAATGGTTATAGTTTCAGCCAATATTTCTTCAATAACAATGATTTTAATGGCTATTCCATTATTGCTATATGCTCAATCTATATGGGTATTATTTAAAATGATATCTCAGAATGTAGATGATAAGAAATTAAAAATCAAGATGTTTAATTTAATTATTGGAATCTCTTTGATTCCAACAGGTGTAGTATATTTTGCAGTTATTTTAGCAATTCCGGGATTTTATTCGTTTGTTGCTGTAATATTTGGAAGGATTTTTTGGATTTTAGCACCAGTATTTATTTGGAGAAGTCAAAAAAAATAAATATCGTTGCATTCATTCACCATTTTCATCTTAACCTAAAGCTTTTTTTCAGCGTTTTACTATAAATAATAAAGAAAAGAATTCTATTTTGAAATTTAATTTAAAAATTAACTCGAGAGGAACATATAATGGGAGAACCAAATCCAAATTCAGAAAAGGAAGCATATTTAAGAATTTCTGATTCAAAACGACGAGATGCAGGGCGTGGATTTGCACGGATAGATCCTGAAGTCCAAAGACGACTAAATCTTCATGTAGGTGATGGAATTGAATTAGAAAACACAGTAACTGGCCGAAAAACGGCAGCATTAGTTATGAGAGGATATCCTGAAGATACAGGAACAAATATTATCCGGATTGATGGTTCATTGCGACGAAATTTAAAAGCATCGATTGACGAGCGAGTAATAATTCGAAAAATAAAAGTTGTTCCTGCAGATCGAATTATTTTTGCTCCTATTGATCGACCTGTTGGTGTTCGAAATGTAGAAGTATTTGCTCAAATATTAGAAAATCGCGTTGTAATGGAAGGAGATATGATTAGTTTTGATATTTATAGTGGATCTGTTCATTTTATGGTAAAATCAATTTCCCCGAAAGCTCACGCAGTCCAAATCCATAGAGGGACCGAGATAGCTATTGATCGAAAACCAATTGATTCCAAACAACTTGAACAACGTGTTCCTAGAACCACCTATGAAGATTTAGGTGGATTGGCAGAAGTAATTCAAAAAGTGCGAGAAATGGTAGAACTTCCAATGCGGCATCCAGAATTATTCAATCGTTTAGGCATTCAACCGCCAAAAGGTTTGCTTCTATATGGACCACCAGGAACAGGTAAAACATTATTAGCACGTGCTGTGGCAAATGAAACTGATGCACATTTTATTACATTATCAGGTCCAGAAATTATGTCTAAATTCTACGGCCAATCTGAGGAAAATTTACGTAAAGTATTTGATGAAGCTCAGAAAAATGCACCTTCAATAATTTTTATTGATGAAATTGATTCAATTGCTTCAAAACGCGAGGAAGTTCAAGGTGAAGTCGAACGAAGAGTCGTTGCTCAACTTTTAGCTTTGATGGATGGATTAGATTCACGTGGAAATGTGGTTGTTATTGGAGCGACAAATCGTCCAAATTCCCTAGACGAAGCATTGCGACGACCTGGAAGATTTGATCGAGAAATTGAAATTGGAGTTCCGGATAAAGATGGAAGACTTGAAATACTCCAAATTCATACTAGGGGAATGCCCCTTGAAAAAAAGGTTGATTTAAAATACTTATCTGAAAAAACACATGGATTTGTTGGAGCAGATATTCAAGCACTAGCAAAAGAAGCTGGAATGATTGCTCTAAGAAGAATTTTACCCAAAATTAATCTAGATGAAGAAATTATCCCTCCAGAAGTCTTAGAAAAATTACACATTAGCCAAGATGATTTCCTTACTGCATTAAATACAATTGAGCCATCAGCTTTGCGTGAAGTTTTAATTAGTACACCAAGTGAAACTTGGAATGATGTGGGGGGATTAGATGAAGCAAAAAGAGAGTTACAAGAGGCTGTTGAATGGCCCTTAAAATACCCCAATATTTTTAATTACTTACAGGCTGAGGTTCCAAAAGGAATCTTATTATATGGATTTCCAGGAACAGGAAAAACTCTTTTAGCACGCGCTTTAGCTCATGAAAGTGAAGCAAACTTTATCTCTGTAAAAGGTCCTGAATTTATCAGTAAATGGGTAGGTGAAAGTGAAAAAGCAGTTCGAGAAACATTTAGAAAAGCTAGAGCCGCAGCACCTTGTATAATTTTTATGGATGAAATTGATGCTATTGCCCCTATACGCGGAAAGGGAGAAAGCAGTCAAGTCACTGAACGAATAGTTTCCCAACTTCTAACAGAAATTGATGGATTAGATCGACTAAGAGATGTTATTTTAGTTGCTGCAACCAATCGACCTGATATTCTCGATCCTGCATTAATGCGGGCTGGAAGATTCGGTAAACAAATAGAAATTCCTTTTCCAGATAAAGAAACCCGAATAAAAATTTTTCAAATCCACACTCGCAATCTACCGCTAGACAAATCAGTAAATTTAGAATCATTAGCAACTTCAATGGAAGGAAAAACAGGAGCTGATATTGAAGCTTTATGCAAATCAGCAACCCAAAATGCAATTAGGGAATATATTACAAAAGTAAATTTTCGTGACCTTAATGAAGAAGAATTAAAAATGGTTAGCATTAAAACGGAACATTTTGCTGAAGCTATGAATGATGTGATGAAATCCTCAAATCGATCTGAACGGGCATATCAAAAATTAGATGGATCTTTACCGAAAGATCTATATTCTTAGGAAAAAAAAGAAGAAGAGAGAAGAAAGATTTATTTTTTTTCTCTCTCTTAAATTACTAAATTATCTATTTGGAGAGTTAAATTGTGTCCACAAAAAAAGGGAATAATTCAGAAACAACTTCAAATGAAAAAAAAGCATTAGCAATTACAACAGTAAAAAATAAACCTATCCTAATTAAGAAAACTCATTCAAAAATGTATAGAGAAGATGGCACTTTCAACGAAAATCTCTTTTATACATTATTAGGAAATGATATTCGACGTAAAATACTCTCCAAACTTTCAAAATTCCAACGATACGCTTCAGATCTCTCCATTGATTTAGGTGTCTCAAAACAAGCAATTAAAAAACACTTGGATAAACTAGTAGAATTTGGTTTAGTAGAACAAGTTGGAGGTTCTGATGATCAAAAAAAACAATTCTATCGCATTTCTCCCAACATTGCCTTATCCGCTCAAATTGATCTCACTCCAAATTATTTTCATATTTCTGTGGAAAATACTCCAAAAGATTTAGCAAAAGGCATTAGTGAATTAGAACATGATCCTAAAACAGCGATAACAGCTTCCACAAAAGCACACATAGATTATGAGCAACTTAACTATGCCCTTAAGAATCTGGGAAATGAATTACATAAAATTGAGCAAGAAATTAGCGAAATTGAGAAAAAAAGAAAAGAAATCTTAATGAAAAAAACTTCAATGTTAAATAGAATCCAGTTAATTATTAACAGTGTCGTAGAAAATGATTTGGAAAAAGAACTTATTTTCTCACTTTTCTTTGATACTAAATCTACTGTTGAAGGTTTGACATTAAATGACATAATAAACGAGTTATTTTTACGCAAACGGCAGCGGGCAGGAGTTTCTCATGCAAAACATTTGAAAACAGATCCGAAAACAATAGAAAGAGGACAAGAACTATTGAAATTGCTGGAAATCTTGATAAATAATTTCGGATTTATCAGATCAGAAGATATGAGACTGTTTTTTGATTTTAGTTCAAATGATTACTAAATATTTGATCAATATTCGCAATAACAGCATACAATAAAGTATTCGATTTATGATTCTTAAAATCATGTTATTTTTCATTCTCATGTGAATTTTCTTGACCTATTACAACTTAAACCCCTATTTTGGATATTTCCAAAATATACAGAGGATATAACTGAATAAAAGATATATGATTAAAAGTTGAAGATGTATGAAAATTTCTTTATCCAAAGCAGACATATTGAGAAGCACATCGTGCATATGATGATGCAATGCATGAAGCGAAAATCTCTTATGCACTTTATGAACGTGGAAAATGGAGATTATAAAAAAAATAACCTTGAAAGAAAAAAATTAAGGATTTAAATCAACGTT
This sequence comes from Candidatus Harpocratesius sp., assembly GCF_054039255.1. NCBI lineage: Archaea > Promethearchaeati > Promethearchaeota > Promethearchaeia > Promethearchaeales > Promethearchaeaceae > Candidatus Harpocratesius > Candidatus Harpocratesius sp. The sequence goes on along the minus strand of NZ_JBPLBG010000008.1, from coordinate 51,824 downwards.
AATTTCAATAGAGCCAACTGAAGTAGTTGCATATATCCAAGTGATTGGTAAAGAAAGTTCTTCGAATCCATCAGTTTGATAGTGATTTTCCTCAATATGTAATCCTGAAGTCAAATTGATGTCTGTTGATCCAGTAGAAGTTTTTCCGATTATATCAAATTTTGAAAAATATAAAGAATTTTCGATTGTGATTTCAATACTGCCTGTTTCAGTAACACAGATAAAGTCAACATCAGAAATCATTTGCTCAGTTTGAGCCCAATCCACTTCAATACTTCCTACTGACGACTCTAAGTTCACCAAAGTTGAATTTAAAAAGCGAATATCCTCCAAATCAAGCATAATTGAGCCAACTTTAGTTTTTAATGACAGATAACTTGTGAAATTACAATCCACTATATTACATTCATAACTTGAAGTGTCGCTTGAAAGTACAATATCTCCAAATTGAATATTATTAAAATCCATATTGATTCCTCCTACTTTCACATTTCCTGTTATGTTATAAAGTGAAAATCCTGGAGCTAATTTGATTCGACAATCTAAATTTGATAACTGAAAAATATTAAGTTCTTCCTCAAAATTGACAATAATAGTATAGTATAGCACGCCATTTCTTGTTTCATTAAAAATATTGATGATAATTGGTTGTTCAGATGAATTATATTCGCTTTTGAAAAAATACGAATAATCCCAATCAATTTCAATTGCATTAGAACTTGATTCAGGTAAAAGTGAAAATGAGAATTCACCAACATCTGCATACAATTCAATACTAATTTTAGTAATATTATTTGCACTCTTTGGTATAGTATGATAACCTGTTCCTTCGTACCCTGAAAAATACGTAGGTGAATATAAGGAATAGTACCAAAAAGCTGTTGATCCGATTATTGCTACAATAATAAATATTGTAAAAAGTGGATTTCTCTTTTGATTATTTTTATTTTCAACTTTCGACATAATGTTCAACCTTTGTAAGTAAAATTGATTATGTTACTTTTCAATAAATACATTGAAAATAAAGACTTTCAAGGATCCAATTCTTATCAAATTTGATCTTCACTAAAAGAAATTATATTGAAAGTGAAGCTTTTTAAATATTCCAAAATTGAATTTTAGTAAATTTATCAAATCGGTGTATTTTATGACAGAAATTTTGATTCAAAATGGGGGCACGCGCTTAACATGCCCAAAATGTGGAAATTATAGAAAAAATATGATTCGAGAAGTTGATGATAAGGATCACATAATAAATGATTATCCCGTTATTTATGGTAAGAAATACATCTGTGGTGAATGCGGTAGCGAATGGCGCTGGGAACAACAGGAATAATTTAAAATAAAAATTCAAATAGTTATCAGTTATCATTTTTCAATCAGATTATTTGATACTAAGAACTTTTTTTGATGAGTTCTCAATGAACTAACTTTTTTCACATTTTCCTCATCTATCACCAGATTTTAATGAAATTACAGCACGTTTTAAATTAGTACTCTGAGCAAATTCATCCACAAACCAATCTCGATATTCTTAGAACGTCATTTGAATATTTGAGAAAACTTGATTTCGTTTAAATTGCAAGAAATTAAAGAGTAAATATTTATTAGTTTTAGCAAAAAACACAGTTTCGTCATCGTTTGACATCTATAGTTCTTTGTGGAGATCTAGATCACGAAACGCAGTCTTATATTGCCATCTCATTTTGTAATGTCGCTTTATTAAGTACACAAAAGATTTTGAGCATTATTGTGGGGTAATAGTCGCAATTAATCCATATAATTGTTCATATATTTTGTCTAAACATAGTAATTCTTGTCAATAGGCGCATTTTAAATCATTTAATCTCTGCTTTTCTCGAAGAAATAAATGAACCTAACAACGTGTCAATTTTCGTTTTCGGTTCTTTTTATTCTTAGTTCATGTTGTGAAAGTTTGAGTTCTCCCTTTATTTTCAAAAATAGTTTCTTTTTTGGCTTTTTTAAGTTGTTTTTAGTTTTTTCAGGCGTAAATACAAGAATTCCTCTGTCTTTGAATAATTTTAGGATATTTTGACAATAATTTTTAGGATTAATCATATTAACTTTGATTTTAAGCCCTCATTTTAATAACTAATCAGCATATCAAGTATAAATGGGATTTTTGATTCGTTTTAAGATATATGATAACATCTGATAGAGTGAGATTTATCAGTTCAGAAATCATCATCCAACTGTGCAGTTAGCTCGGTTATATCTACGCGCATATCTTTTCAATTGTTGGTAATTTTACCGCAAGCAACAAATTAAAAGTGGCACTAAAATTTGGAAAACAAGCTTAACTATGTATCAATCAAAGTTGAGGACATACATTGAGAAGGAGATGCAAGGAAGTATAAGAGAAAATGCGTTGTTTCTACAAAAAGAAAAAAGGAGGTTATTTATTGTGAAATAAATCATAACCTTCAAGACTGGATTTAAAAAAAATTAACAATTTGTAGACTTAAGATATATAAAAAAAGATTATAACCTCAAAAATTTTAAAAAAGATTCTCGAAACTTATTCGCACTAACAATTTACAGTTAAGTGGATTTTCTTATTCCACATCCTATAGAAAGGATTGAAAATAGATTCAATAACAGTTTTATCTATATTTCTATTTTCAATTTTTTCTATTTTTTCAGGATTTATATCAAGTTTTAATTGTTTTAATGAATTTATAAATAACGCTTTCATTTCCACGTGAATTTGTTTCAATATTTCAGTTGAAATTTCTTCACCAGTTAGAACAACATATAAATTATCATATTCATCTTTTGAATATGTAGACTTTATTGCTCCAAATTTTATATCGCCTATCATTTCTCCTGTTGCTTCAATTGAAAGTGTATTAATTGCACTTAACAAACCAGAAAATAGAACTGAATTTATATTCATTTCTTCGATTTCTCCATTATTTAGAGGATATTCAAACATCGGGATTCCTGTTTTTGAAATCGCAATAAAACTGAAGCTCATTCTATCACCTTTTTAAAAGAATTTGAAGAATCGTCTCCGTTTCTTTTTCTTAATATCAAATTTTTGTAATAGTTTCATTGAAAGATGATTTCCGATATCAGAAACCCTATGAGGGTAATATTCCTTATATATATCAATAATAGCATTCACTAACCTCGGTAAGTCTTGTTCACTCAAACTTTCTGGTGTAAGACCTAAATTTTGACATGCTAATTCTACAGTATAGTAAGCCGACATACTAATTTTTTCTTCTAAGACTTCGACTACTCTATAAAATACTTGTTTTTTTAATTCTGACATTTTTATTCTTCAACTCCCTCTTTATAAGAAATTGCGTAAACACAATCTACTTGTTCAAGAAGCTTCTCCAACTTAGCTTGGTCGAAATTAATTGCTTCTAAATCATCTTTATTAATTGTACGCTTTCCTGTGCATTTATCACACCCTAAATGAATGTAGTTCAAATGATATTTTCCATTTACAGTTAGTGATGATATAATCATTTGGCGCAATTGTTGAGCAACATAACAACCCAAATCAATAAATTTATCGTTTGTACCTTCGCGCGTATGATGATCGTTCATTACTGTATCTACATTTGCATCAGCTGTTCCTGAAGAACTCATTGTTTTCATTATATCTTTAAATGGGCATTTTTTTACTCCTATTAGATTAGTGCCTCCGCTTTCAAAGTCAGTAATAACATCTTCATCAATGTAATAAAGCGGCGATTTATGTTCTTTTATTTCCAGCATAAATTCTTCAAATGACGAATAATCCTTATGACCTACTTTTTTTGCTAGTTCTACACCAATTTTCATAACATCAGTCATGATTTCATTAAAAGGCTTACCCTCTTTTAGCATATTTCTTAGTTCTGCTAATCCTACTTCATCTATCCGGCTAATAAATATCACTTCCTAATGTTTTGAATGTTTTTAACTTATTATCTTATTTTAGTTCGATTTCATCAGATTTTCAATCTTTAAATGACACTTTTTTATCGATTGTTCTGAAAAAACACAAAATTTGAAATCAAATTTAAATAAAGTTTAATAAGTCATTTATCAATCAAATGGCCTAGATATTTAAACTTGATTGATCAGAATAATTCTAAATCAGATAATCGAACGTTTATAAGAATAATTATAAGTAGAGCTTTTTAAAATTGTTAAGATGAGTTCTTTTTATTTTCAGCCAACAATGAAATTCGCTTTTTTTCCATAAACCTTACAAATGTCCCGCTCTTAATTGTAATGATCAAAGCCATTCCAACAAGTTAAATCGGTTAACACTTCTATGTAGGAGATGAAAAGTGCACAATTGAATATTGGGGTGCTAAACTATAGGATTTTACACTTTTATTTTTAAAACAATTTCATCTTCCCAGTGTTATCGGCAAAAAATACAATGCTAAAGATTTTTTGGGAGTGCTCCTTTTTAATAGGTAATTAAATGTGTCCAGTGATGAAGCTTTCAATCAATTAAATAAAGAAGCACGATTTGAAACGAATCGACATCGCAGGAAAAAAATGAAAACTTTACAATATAAAGGAGATATATCCCTCAAAAAGAACATCTTGTATCAAATGGAGACCAAATCTGGAAATATCCTCATTTTTTGCCGATGTGGATTACTAAGCAATCAAGGAACAAGATTTTCGGTGCTTAACTCACCTTTGCGTAAAAAAACGGACTGATCAGTAAGGAACTCTGTGCTATTGTTGATGATAATGATATATGGTATTATGGAAAGGCCCAATATCATGGCAATCAATATATAAACAAGAGTAATAAAGAACCAGGAACTTCTCGACGTAGAAAATACAGCGCTCTAATGATTAGAAGTAAAAATTCATCATTATATATAAGAGTAGAAATCATCAAGAAACATCATTCAAACGTCCCATTCAGCCTAAATTGTATTGATCGCTTAATTTTGAATGATCTATATGTTGATTATGCCATGGGAGATAGAGGGTTTCCCACAAATGAATTAATTTTTTAATAATGCATTCGAACAATCAAATCTATCGGCCCTTATAAAAAATTGAATGGAATTGAACGAGAAATAATAGATTATTTAGAAAATGGAGGCAGTTATATCCGAAAATATAAAATTAAAGGAGCTCTTGCCAAATTTTATCTCCAACATCACCTTCAAACCACCATAATATTTACAAATCGACAGAGACGAAGGTTATGGGAAATTCTTGCCGATTATTTAAAGGATAAGCTCACTCTCACCATATGAACAAAAGAAATCATGGTGATGATAATACTTTAAACCCCACAAAGGGTAATAAATGGCTACACGGATGGAGTGTTGGTATATGTAGAAAATATGATTGGCATTGGCAAATTAAAACAGGATTCAAAGATCTAAATAGTAACGATCCACCTTCGAATGTCCATACTAATGATCGTAATTATTTAATGCGGTTGATGGGAATAAGTTTAATAATTATATATAATTGCTGGCGCCCAGAACAGGCAAAGAGACGAAACAAACGATTTAAGTGTAAATCTTAGAGACTGGATTCAACTTTCCAACATTTTTCTTTATCACAGTTTCGGTTGAAAAAGGCCACAATGATGTATTAAACTCGGAAGAGGATGAAAAATGAAACGATCAAAGGTGGAACAACAAAAAAGGGGGGAGATTGAATTTTATTTATTCTTTGAATTAAAATAAAAAAAAAGCAAACTAATCAAATTTTTTATGATCTTTTAAATTTGACTGTTACATCGAAGATTTACGCCACTCAGCGCCACATTTTCCACAAACCCATTTTTTTCCATAAATTACAGGATAGTCCATTATGATATTACTTCTATCTTCGACTTCACGAATTAAATTACGATTTGTATTTCCACATTTTGGACAGGTTACTCTTCCATCTGTTTTTTGAATCAATACTTTTTCATTTGTTTGTAAAGATATGGTAGGGTCAGGTTTTCGCTCATGTTTTACATCTGATGTTGGTTCTGTTTTTGGTTTTGGTTCTGATTTTTGTTCAAGTTTTATTTCAGATTTTGGTTCAGATTTTGGTTCAGATTTTGTAGAAGAATCAAATGATTCTGGATGTAAATCAACTGTATTACGATCTTGTTTTGGTCGATATCCTTCAAACAATTTCATAAATTCATCATCATCTTCACCATCAATAAATAATCGAGGTCGTTGAGCTCCTGCTCGATCAGCATCAAATTCACGAGCAAACTGCATAGCTTTAACTTTTTCTTTGACATTGCTGTCCTTTCCTTGCCAGATCCAAATATCGACACCCAAATCAGCAATAAAGCAATCTTCACTATCGAGTGAATCACGTTCAAAAGGAACCTGATTATATTTTATTGCATTAATTCCATCAAATTCTTCAGAAGAAATTCGATACAGTGCATCAACATGTTCTGCTTGTCCGGCAAATTCTCCAGTACTTACGTCTTTTAGCATAGTTTTAGCTAAATTTTTATCTAGAATTTTTAAATTCTGTACAAGACGCATAAATTCAGGTGACTCTTCACCTTCATCGATAGTAATAATCTTTGCTTGACCATTAAAGACTTCACCATCATCGATTCGTCGAGCTTCTACTGCTGCGGTAGCTTTCTCATCGACACTGCATTTACTTCCCAGCCATATGTAAATCTTTTTATTTTCATGATCTACAACCAAATAAGCATCACCAGAAGTAAAAATGGCTTTCTTCAAGGGAGTAAGATTGCCTTGATTTATTAAAAACATTTGAGTTTCCATTTTATTCATCTACGTTTTTTCGCTCAAAATTTATAAAAGAATCAATATAAAACGATTGATTCTTTCCCCTAAAAATTTTTTTGCTTCCTTAATAATAAATTATAGAATTTATAATATAACATCTCAATAATGATTACAAATAGAAATTTTAATGATGAATGATAATTCATCCCCTATTCTTGAAGTGATACATTGATACATAATCAACAGGCAAATTAAGTAAAAAAAAAAGGATTAATTAACATTATCTATTTTTGGGATTTGTCCAAATTGAACAAGTATTTTAAACATTTTATCCGAAAATTAAACATTGGCACCTTTTTCATGTAATTTAAATAATCATCCCCAAATTTAGCAATTGCTTCTGGTTCTTCCACGATCTTTATTAACATTAAGATAAAAAGCATCTCTAAAGGTGCAATTATAATTATAAAAGTAAGAGATCCAATTAATAAAGCGAATGACAATGGAAAGAAAAGTAGACCTAAATGCATAGGATGGCGCATGCAACCATAAATGCCATCTGTTACCAATTTATTTGTTTCCATCCGTGGAATATCTCCTTCACGCCCAAAACGAGCCAAGAACCTCCCTGTTATTTTGCTGGTACGAAAAACAGTCCACATTAGAAAAATACCTGGAATAATAGAAAGTATATGGAATAGAATACTTTTCCACAAAAAAGGAAAAAGAGATTGATCTACAATTATTCCTAAAATCGCGCCACCAAACATAATTAAAACCCAAACGGCAATTCTAATAATCATTCCACCCTTGATCTTTGTCACATCAGCATTTTTATGATTTTCTTGTTTCATTTCTAACATCTCAATAAATTATTAAAAATTGTGAATTCTCAATTAAAATAAAAAACTAGTTTACACTTCCACACAGATCAGTCTATAATATTTGATTATTATTAAATCACGAATGATAATATCAATATTTCTATTGATTATAAATTGTGGCTTAACTATATAAGGGGGGAATTTACGAATAAAGTAAGCAAATTTTCTCACCACAGGCACTTTTGACTTGATATAATATGCCCGTTTAAATCAATTTCGAGTGGTTCCATTCGAAATGCTTGCAAGAAATTCCTATCTATCAGGGGGAGTAGACAAATCATTAAACCATATCAGTACCAAGAGTATGATGAAGAACCATGCTGTGGCAATCCTCATATCATTTTGAATCATGAGAGCCAGTATGTGTGCATTAACTGTGGGATGGTAATTGCACCCAATCTTATTAATGCTGAAAGACGCGCTTATAATGCAGATGAAATTAGTTCAAGAAGGAGAACAGAACCACTATGGCGATGTTTTGGCAATCGAACTGTAATTGGTCAATATAACACAGATTCTAGAGGTCGACATCTCCATCCAGAAAAAAGAGCATTATTCTCTCGGTTGAACAAAATTCAAGGGTCGTTGATTAATTCTTTAGAGCGAAATTATTGGGAAGCTAAACCGAAATTACACCACATTGCTACACGGTTAGATATTCCAGATTTTATTCAAGAAACTGCTTGGAATATTTACAAATTATCTGCAAAGAAAAAACTAACAATGGGAAGAAGTATTGAAGCATTTATTGGAGCTTCAATGTACGCAGCAATTAGAGTACATGAATACCCACGTTTGATGGAAGAAGTGGTTGAATGTTCAATTTTACCTCTACGCACAATACATAAAGCATTAGCACTTATCGTAAGACGGGTTTTACCTGATTTGGGACTTCGATATAGTCCTATTTCCAGTAATCGATTAATCTATCGTTTTGGAAATGAATTACATTTATCGATGCCAATTCAGCAGAAAGCAACTCGATTACTTTTTATTGCTAAACGATCAGGAATGTCACGTATTGGAAAGGATCCAAAAGGAATTGCTGCTGCGGTTCTTTATTTGGCCGCAAAAGATACTGAAGAAAAACGAACACAGACTAATATTGCCTCAATTGCAAGAATAACGGAAGTAACTTTAAGAACAAGAGCCAAACAAATTTGGAAGTATACGACCAGATTTGCTCGAATTTCTGCACAAATAATACCAAAGTAATAAATCTAATTAATGGATGAAATTTTTTTTTGTAATTTGGCTAAAAAATTATTAATTTACTTTTTTTTCTATTATTGTAAATTTTTAGGATGCCTCTTCTTTTTAATAATAGAGAACAATACTTCATAACTTGAAAATCATGGAAGATCGACATAACATGCTGAAATAAAACTAAAAATTGTTTAAATATTATATTATGGAATCTGTTCAAGTTATTAAGCATCCTATAATTCGGAGATCCTATAGACCTATGATTCGATTAGACACAAAATTAATTGGCAAACATAAGTTTTCACAAGTAATTCGCTGTCTTGCAGTAGGAAAAATTAAAGAAACGCAAATAATCGCAGTAGGATCCCAAGATAAATATTTATATCTACTAGATCAAAATTTACAGGAACTTCAAAAAATAAAGTTTGATAAATGGGTGCGATGTGTTGCTTTAGGAGACTTACTTGGAGATGGATTTGATGAATTAGTTGTGGGTGGAGGTGACAAATCCCTCCACATTTACAAATTTTTAGATTCAGATAAGAAATTTCATGAATTATATTCTTATGAATTTGATCACTTTGTCAATACATGCGAAATTGCAGATATTACTGGAGATGGAGAATTAGAAATTATCGTAGGCTCATGGGATCAGACAATTCATGCATTAAAACTCTTTCCAGAACGTTTATCAATATTATGGGTCAGAGAATTAGAAAAACGAGTAAATATCATTAAAGTAGCAGATATCAATGAAGATGGAAAAAATGAAATCTTAGTGTTATTCAAAGGAGGGAGTTTAGGAGTTTTCTCTTGTGATATATGCAAACCCTTATGGCTTTTTGAGACAGATAAAGAATTACTGGCTGTTGATATTGGACCACTTGATGATAAAGGAATAAATTATATTGTTACTGGAGGAAATAGTAAGGTTTTGTTTATTATTGATCCTAATGGAAATTTAATTCACAAAGAAGAGTTTAAAGACAGGATAACTGCATTAATACTGGGTGATATTGATGGAGATGAAAATAATGATATGATTTTAGGTGAAGGCGATATAGCACTTAAAGCATTTAAGTTTTCTGGAAAATCTCCTGCCTTCTTTGAGATGAAATGGAACTACAGAATCCATCATACATTGAATTGTTTATTGTTAAGTGATTTTAACCAGGATAAAAAAAGAGAACTGATTTTTGGAGGATATAATAAAACGATTACCGCAATTCAAGATACGGAATACGGAATGGTCGAACCAATATACAAAAAGAATTTCCTTTCAGAAAACGAATCTATAAGAACGGACGAATCAGAAAGTGAATATTCTGAAATAAATAAGCCAGATAACTAACTAACCAGATAACTAACTAGCCAGATAACAAACTTCTAATTTGAAGAACATAGGATATATTCTTGAAAAAGGGATTTTTGAAAAAAAGATTCATGGAAAAACTTATTCGCAGTTAAAAAATTATTATTTCAATATCAGTCAATGAAGCTTTTCTTTCTTCTATTTTTTCTAATAATAATGATTATTATTGCCCAAATTCCAATTAAAAGACTAATTAGAACCGCACTAGCTGAAATAATGAAATAATCAGGCTCAATAACGCCAAATTCCAAAAGTGCCAAGGGTTTATTTGTTGATATTGATGAAAAATATGGATAGGCTTTTGCCATCAAATTTGAAAAGGATTCCCAATGATCAAAACGATCTAATGAACCATAAATACTGATTCCAATCCAATCAATGTAATCATCCCCAGGATAGTAAACACTCATATTTGTACAAGGATCATCAAATTCAAAATAATCATCAACATGAAAGACCCATGTAATATCAGTGGCGTTTTCTTCCCGAAATAGGTCAATAATATGCCGATAAGCAGCTTTGAAAAGTTCTGGTCCAGTATTGCAGCCACCATTCCATTTAGCATTCCATGCAAACCAGTCTCCATTAACTTCAGTGCCAAATTCAATAATGAGTGGAATTGCTGTAGATTTTGCATCATTAGCCCAAAATCTCAGATCACTATCATACATTCCATCAACGATTTTCTGCAAAGAATACACAGGATCAGGAGTTGGTCGTTCATAAGAACTAATTGGAAACATACGAATAAAGGGGATAATACCTAAACTATGAATAATATCCACTGCTTCGGCGGGAAACTCAATATGTTCCATCCAGGGGTTAGTAAAATATGCCCATACGATTTTTTTTCCAACTAATTCTTGGAAATCAGTGATGACATCAGCGGTAATACTATCTTCTGAATCATTGAAATCAGGATATGCGCTATGATAAATCCCATCAGAATTTGGAATTAATTTTACTCCGTTTGAAGTATTTTCCCACTTTGCTTCAGTGATAAATTTATCATCAGAAATTCCAATTCTATAAGCAGTAGTGGCTTCAATAGATGAATCAAGTCGGACTTTAGATTCCCCAACTATCCCCCCATTATCCCAATTTTCGTGCCAATAACTTATTGCTTTTATCCGATTATAACTTTGATTATTAAGTGTGTTAAATGCATCTTCAATCCATAGTGCTTTTTTATTTTTAAAATCTATATCTTTTTCACTAGAAGCACTAAAATTAAAACTTTGATTTATTACGAATCTTGAAAGAAGAAATATTAGCAATATTTTTGAAATTGTTGTTCTCTTCATCTATATTTTCTCATACTTATAGTTGTGTAGATTAGTTTAATAATATAAATTGGTGTAATTATATCAGTGCAGAATTTTATGAAGATTTAAGATTTTTCACTACACAATTTTTTTTGAACGAGTGTGATCAGTAAAAAATTGCCATATATTAAAGATTAGTTAAATTTCTGAATAAAAATAAAAAATAAAAAACAATTTCTGTTGAAAATATAGAAATATGTTTAAAGAGAAAATTGGGCTTCGCTAGCTTTGTAATCTTCACCAGTTCCAGTAATTTTATATCGAATTTCTACCGTATCACCAGCAGCAATTTCTTCAATTACCCAAACCAACATGTCCTTCTTTTCTAAACTTTTCACTTCAGAGGGTTCTTCACTATAATCTCCATATTCAAAATTATCAGGAACAACATCACGCAATTCGATTTTAGTTAAAACATTTTCACCTGTATTAGTTAAGCGTAGTACAATTTCATATTCACCTTCACTAGCCAAAGCAGAGATACGCTTGCCTTTGCGAATCTTTTTCCTTTCGTGAACCACTGGAATTGTAATGGCTTCAGGGATAATTTCAATTTGAGCTCCTGCTGGATATGTATTACCCAAATACCTCACATTAGAAACGAATTCAGTATCACGTGGAGGTTTATCTGCTATAATTGTATATTTAGCTTTTATTATCATTCCAGGCAAGAACATTCCAAAAGCACTATCCCGCAATTCGGTTAAGGAGATTTTTATTAAGTGTTCTGAATCAGAAGTTTCAGTAGCAGGTTCTATTTCTATAAAGGATGGATCAACAGTTATTTGTTCACCTAAATCTTCCCAATCGATTTCTTCTTCTTCATCTAATCCCTCGTGATTGTAATCTTCAGGAGGTCTAACAATAAAAAGTTCAATTTCTTCTGGTTTTGGAGGAATATAACCACTTTGGATACGATCTTCAATTATTAATTCATTTAAATCAGCACCACCGGTATTTTTTACTTGATGAAGAACTTCAAATGTATTTTGCTGGAATGATGCAATAGAACTTATCGAATATCTCAATTTTCCATCCATCATTGCAACAGCTAATTCAATATCATCAATGGTTATAGAACTCATAGTAGTTATTTTGTGATCGCTAACAAGGAAAAATTCAACAGTTTTATAAAACTTCGGTTCTTCTCCATTTTCAGTTTCTGTTTCCCACTCTACAGATTCCCATCGGGCACCTGAAGCAATTGGAGGAATTTCCCCTGGATCTATATCAAGCACTTTTTCATTATTAGTGGCATTTACAATGTCTAAATTTACTAATTGCATTTGAAAATCAGATTCATTTTCAAAAATAACTCTACAATCATATTTATCTGGATTAGAATCTTGCTGGAAAATTTCCATACCCACAAAGTTATTACTGTATGCATCAAATTTATCAATTTGGATACCCGTTAAGGCTTTCGTGGCAAAATATTCTACAAAAACCTTTCCTGTATTTATTTTTTCTTCTGCAGAATGGACTTCAATTGACATATTTAATTTCAAACTTACTTCAGAACCAGCTTTAATGGTATCTACCGTCCAAACAACAAAATTATCAATATCTGTTTCTGCTTGACCATTTGAAGTTTCTACAATGTCAATATTCATATACCCTTCTGGAATTTCCTTTTTTATTTTGATATCTTTTAAATCATAATCAGTTGTATTCTTAGCTGTTATCTTAAAGAGAATTCTGTTTGCATTACCTGGTGCCAAAGAATAAGTTTCGATAGATTCATCATTTTGTGTTGAAATAAATTCAGTTAATTTCAAAGCAGGTTCTTCAAATTCTTCGATTTCATATTCAATTTCATATTCCTTTCCAGGTTCTAAACTCTTTATAGAAACATTTTCATCAATTGAAGCAGATTTCTCTTTTTTGAAAGATACATCAATATCCCAAATCTTATCTGTTGAAGATGGATTAATCACTTTGAAAAGTCCACTGGTTTTTCTATCTTCTTCAATATCGGCTTCACCATTAAATTCAAAATGAGTTTCAACTTTTTCAATGATTTCTAATGGAACCAACTCTCCTACAGCACCTTTTGGTCCTAAAATAATTTCGCCTTCTTTATTTCCAGTTGTTTTATCATGTGTAAAAATTTTCCCAGTACTTGAATCTTTTTGATATTCAATTTCTCGTTTACCACCTTCAGATTTCATTTTTTCTGCTTCAGCACGTTCCATTCCTTCACTTGCATCAAAACCCATTTGTGTGCTAGATTCCATTCGTTCAGAACTTGATTGAACTTGCTCAAAGAAACTTTTTAGTGGATTGTAATCTTTCTTTCCTATTTTTACATCTTTTCCACTTTTCTTAATTGCATCTTGGATTACTTTTCTTGGCAAATTTGATGAAGCGAGATTGCCAAACATTACAAAAAATTGATCTGAAGTAACTGAAAAATCACACATTAATGTTTTTTTATCCAGAACAACTTTTCCTACATTTTTTATATTGTATTTATCTGCCATGGTTACTTCTCCATTGAAAAATTAACTTTGCATTGGTTAATAATTGTGTCGTGGTATTAAATAAAAATTTCCTTTCAAAATGGAACATTTTCGTTGAATTTAATTTTAAAATAAATGTAATTAAATTCATAATAATTACTTTTATAATCCATGCAAAATGCTTTTCTATATGTGAGCTACCTTGAATTATTCACAGTAACTTTCTTATTAGGATTAGGAGGGGCAATTTCTCCAGGTGCTCTACTAACATATACAATTTTTTGCGCTATTAAGAAAAAAAAGAAAGCATTTTCAGTTGGAATCAAAATCAGTTTAGGACACGCATCAATAGAAATATTTCTCATTCTTCTTCTTTTAGTGGGCTTAGTTAACTGGATGGATAATAGAATAATTCTTATTGTAATAGGAATTTTTGGAGGAATACTATTAATTTGCTTTGGAATGATAATTTTAGCAAATATAATTAATAGAAAAGTAGATACCACCTTTTTAGAATCAAATACATCTATTGAGAACAAAGACTTTCAAAATAATAAGAATTCCAAACCCTATCTTGCATCAATGGGCTTTTTGATGAGCAATCCTTATTGGTGGTTATGGTGGATAACCATAGGTGTTAGTATTATGGTAGATAATGGTGTGATCTGGGGGAATTGGATATCTTTGATTATTTTTATTTTTGCAAAAGAACTAGGTGCTATTCTGTGGTATACAGGAATTGCAACCGCAGTTGGAATTGCTCATAAATTAATGAAAAAAAATGTATATTTGGCAATTTTAGGAATCTGTGGATTATTTATGGTTATATACGGCTTCTATTTAGGCATTTCTCCTTTTTTCAATCTATAATTTTGAACCTATCAGCGTTGATAAGTGTAAATTAGTTTTTTTTCTATATTTTTTTTTAATAGGCTTCTTAATAATCTTTATAATAATCGAACTTATTCGCACTATATTATTTCGATAAATTCTTATAATGAGCAAACTCTACTCAATTTGAAATACATGTCTGAGAGAAGCATAATCAAAGTCAATCATCTGACTAAAAAATTTGGGGATTTCACCGCAGTTAATGATATTTCCTTCAATATATATCAAGGTGAAATTTTAGGAATCCTTGGCCCAAATGGAGCGGGAAAAACAACAACTATCAGGATGATCACTGGCGTTTTTCATGTGAACAAATCAAATTGTATAAAAGTGAATGGCATAGATATTTTAGAATCACCGGAGTATAAATCCCATTTTGGAATTGTTCCTGAAGTAAGTAATGCTTATCTTGACTTTACGGTGTGGCAAAATCTTAATTTTTCAGGTTTACTTTATGGAATGAGCAAATCAGAAATAGAAAAACAGGGTACACGGCTACTTAAACTTTATGGCCTTGAAGAAAAAAGAAATGCAATAACAAAATCTCTCTCTAAAGGATTGAAGCAACGCCTTAATTTTTGTATGGCGTTAATTCATGATCCAAATGTTTTAATATTAGATGAGCCAACAACTGGTTTAGATCCACTCTCTGTTCGTCTACTAAGAAGCCAAATTTTAGAACTTCAAAAAGAAGGAAAAACAATATTAATTACTACTCATGATTTACGTGAGGCTGAAAAAGTTTGCAATAGAATATTAATTCTTTATCGTGGAAAAATAATTGCTGATGAAACGCCTGAAAATCTAAGAAGGAAATTCAAATCAGAAACAGTAATTACTTTGGAATTTGATCCCAAACCTAATAATTGGGAATATATACTAAAAGAATTACGTGATAAATTTAGAGCAGAGCAGAAAAATGGAATAATTCATATCATAAGCGAAAAGGTTCTTCAAGATATGGCATCTTTGTATGATTTTGTTCAAAATAAGCAACTAAACTTGGAAAAAATCAAAGTAATTGAACCAACTTTGGAAGATGCATTTATAGATCTCATCCAAAATCAACAAAAATCTGAAAAATGATAATAAGTCAAAGAAAATCGGAGGATTACTAAAATTGAATTCAAAAATATTAACAAAAACATCCTTTAAAACAAAACAATCGATTATTTCACCTCAGCACATTCGATTTAAACGAATTTTGGCATTAACCCAGAAAAATATAACACTTTACATTAAAAAAGGACCAGTAATTGTATTTGGCTTACTTTTTCCCTTTTTTATTGCACTTTCATGGATTATAGGAAGAAATCTATCAGTATTTCAAGTATTTGTAGGAATACTCTCAATGACATCATTCTTTACGGCTACAGCTATCAGTCCTGTTGTAATTCCAATCGAAACCAGAGAGAAATCTTTGGAACGAATCCTTTCATCTCCTTTGAGAATCTCTGATATAATTTTAGGAATCATTATTGGTTCAAGTATATATGCATTTTTAGTTTCAATGTTTGTATTTGTTGTATTTTTACCATTTCTTCCAGCAGGAACAATTACCTTTATCGAATCACTTGAAGTAATACTTGGAATCTCTCTGATGAGTATTTTGGGTTCTGTTATGGGAGTATTAGTCTCAGCATTACCAACTGACATGACATCAAATGTTATGGTTCTTATGAATTTAATCAAGTTTCCGTTGCTTTTCATTAGTGGTATCTTCTTTTCAATCTCAAATATGACCTCAATAGGCAGAATATTTGTTCATTTTTCCCCAATTACCTATATTGTAGATATTTTATGGAACATAACAACATCTCAAAATATTTTTTCAATATGGTTCGATCTTGGTATGCTACTGGTTTGGATTATTGTTCTATATTTTGTCACTCAAAAAATTCACCAAATAACTTTACAAAAACGAATTTCACTTGGGGGAAAACGCCCAGCAAGAAATTAAGTAATAATACTATCCACATTTATACATTAACAATAAGAGGAATATTCTTAAAAAAATGGAACATCAACGGAATAAAAATGCACACAATCCCTTTTCTGACCAAAAAAATGCTGAAAACTATGAATCATTTTATTTAACTACTGTTGGACATACATATGATCGATTGGAAAAAGAAGCTGTAGTATCTCTTTTAAAACAATATTCTGGTGATTCAAAACAATCTTTGCTTGAAATTGGATGTGGAACAGGGCATTGGACCACTTATTTTCATAGTTTAGGTTATCAATCTTTTGGAATAGATAGTTCTGAAACCATGCTTCAAATCGCGCGAAAAAATAGCCATGAAGAAATTTTATATATAAAGGCAGATGCAGAGAATTTTTCTATTAATCCGCCATTTCCTCCAGAATTTGATATAATCGCTTTTATTACTTCATTAGAATTTATGAATTCCCCATTTAAGATTATTAAGCATGCACTCAGATATTTAAGAAAAAACGGTCTGTTATTACTTGGATTATTGAATGCGGATTCATATCTTGGGCGGCAGAGAAAAAAGGAGCCTTCAATTTATACAAACGCTCATTTTTTTACAGAAAGCGAACTTATTACAATTAAAAAAGCACTAGAATCTTATCTTGGAATAACAATTGATGAATTTAAAATTCAACACTGTGCATTTGCGAAACCTTCTGAAATCGAAGAAGGAAAAGCAGAACAAATTGAAAAGGAAGGAAAGAAAATGAACCAAAAAAATGGTAATTTTATTGCTGCGATTTTTAAAATATAATATTAATGATGGTAGAAAAATATGAATATAAGCGCAGAATTTGCATTTTATCCATTGGGATTGAAGAATTTTAAAGAAATTGTCAACTTAGTTATTGGAGATTTATCAAACGATAATCTGCAAATTATTTATACCCCTATTTCTACAATTCTTTATGGAGAAAGTGAAAAGATAATAGAAATAATTAAAAAAATCATCAATGTATATTTTACTAAATACCAAGCAGTACTTGAAGTAAAATTCTCCAATGCTTGCCCAAAACCAAAATTTTCATCTTCTTAATCACTTCTATTTACTGAAAAAAGTAAATACCGCATAAATAAAGAAGAAAGAAAATAGAAAAATATATATTAAAAAAATTTCAAAATTAATTCCAAAAAAGTTTTAAATTCAGTTATTTTATAATTCTTCTGGAAGAATTATGCTCTTACCCTTATTATCTTTCAAAGCATTAAGCTGAGAACGAATACGTTGCAATTCATTCCAGAATTCATCAGGCATTTCTGGTTCATCCTTAAACAAGGCTTCCATACGATCATATTTTGCCAAATAGCGATCAATTTTCAAGGAAAATTGTGTGTTGTATTCTTCTTTACTGTAAATTCTTCCATCGAATACAGCAGCAAATAAGGAGCGCAAATCTTCATATTTAGGAATAACACCAATCGGTGTTTCAATACCATCATAATCTCTATGAACTCGCCCCTCAGCCCAGAGCAACCATACTTTCTTATCTAATTTGGTGTTAAGATATTTTCCATCTGCATCTTTTAAGAAATAGTTTGTAGAAAAGACTTTAGGGCATTTTTTCAGTTTTTTCCCAAATTTCAAATGATTTTTAAAATATTTTCCTAATGGGACTATAATAAAATCCATATTTGCCATTGGACTGGATTTTCGCACTCCTTCTTGTCCTAATGTAGCAGATGTTGTTTCAGATTCAATAGTTGCTCCAATAAACACACCATGCACCCAGTTCAGACTTTCAGCAATCGGGACTGTTGTATCCGAATCTCTCCCACCGTAAAGGATCCCTGATACCGGCGCCCCTTCTGGATCATGTAATTTTTCATCAATATTTTCTAATTCATCAATTCTTACAGTAAACCTTGCATTTGGATGGGAGATTGGAATTTCTTTTCCATTAGAATCTTTCATTCCCTTTTTCCATCTACCTGCATGATTCCAACCTTCAGTAGGATATTCATCCACACCCATTCCAGTCCAATAAACTTCACCTTCATCAGTGGTTAGTACATTTGAGAAAATTACTTCTTTAGGAGTTGTAATTGCTTTATAGATAACAGGATCATCTTTAGGATTGACATCCTTAATAATTCCAAAAATTCCTTGTTCAATGTTGACAGCACGCATGTCTCCATCTTTTCCTTCTCGAATGTAAACGATATCATCTCCTACGATTGTTGCACCAGGAATCATTGCAGTGCTGGTTTTACCACAAGCAGACGGATAAGCGCCGGCAAAGTAGGTTTTCCTACTTCTATCTAATGGATAAAAAGCAGAAAGAAACATGTGTTCTGCTAACCAATCAGAATGATTTGCTCTATAAATTGCCAAACGCAGTGCAAGCTTTTTGCAAGCTAAACTGTTTCCTGCATATTGATTATTTACAGAAAAAACACGATATTCTAAAGGATCAATGTATATTCTTCGCTTGTCAACATTTATTGTGCAATTGCGTTCATCCAATTCCCCAGCTGAATGCCAAAAATAAAAGAATTCATCTTTATCTTTTAAGTGTTGTCGAAATTGTTCATATCCTGGACGATAGAGCAAATCTTCAGAATGACCAACATAAAAACTGTCTGTAATTTGGAGAGTAGGGATGGCAAACCGCGAATGAGTAGGTCCAAGACAGAAAAAACGTACAATCATGGTTTTGTTTTGCATAGCACCGTCCATTATTGACAATATTTCTTTAAGCCCTTGTTCCCGTTCAATCACATTTAACCCTCGACTTAATGTCTCCCCTTTAGGTAAGAGTGTAGCAGTATGCGCTTTATCACGGGCTTGATCATGGTAACCATCATAATGTATGGTGTGTCCATCAATTTTTAGTCGTTTTTCTTCTTGGTAGTCAATAGCTAATTGACGAAAACGTTGAATCTCTTCATGACTATCAGTGAAGACCATCACTTTTGCAGGTTTCATTAATTCAATTGCATCTTTAACAACTTTTTCAACCTTTGGATTATTAAGTGCTGTAATTTTAGCTTGATCCTCAGGACTTATTTCATATTCATGCATTATTCTTTCCTCATTCACGGTAATCTGGTTATATTTTTAAAAGACTTAACTTCACTTGATAATTAAGTATTAGGAAAAAAGAGCGCGAAAGTTAAAAATGTTTTTCAAAATCATATTTTTTAATGCATTTTTTCCAACTAAAGAGCATGTTTTGAATGAGATCTAACCATTACCATGGGTTATAAATGGGAGAAATCTTTTAATGGAAAATCAAATATCAAAATATTTACAATTTAAGTGATCATGAAGTTCTTATAAATAAAAAAATGATTACTGAAGAGGTTCTAAAGAAAATTACTTACTTAAAGATTTTCAAGTGCGAATAAGTTTTCTTCCTATGCAAGATTTATGTCGTCCACGCTTCTTTGGTGGCTTTTGATGAAATAATGCCTTTAAGCCTTTTCTACGTTCAGCAGGAAGAGGCATGTTAAATATCACATTTGTGAATAATCCGATATAATCTGTAATTTGATATTGAATTATCGTTGGTTTTTTCATATATTTTAATATGAGCATGAGCTAAGAACCAAAAGATTTTATGAACTCAAGATATGCACCTTTTATTAAGTAATTGGTTAATTTTCTAGATTATAAATGCATATATAATCAATATTCTTTTATAAAACAGTTATTATCTCACAATTATTCATGTAATTTAATATAACATAACTCTGATTATTTGTCTGTAATTTTCAAACTTATTCGTTCATTAATATTGGCGACAAAAAATATAATGGGATGCATCCATAAGATTGGAATAAATTCACTCCAAAATATTAAAAATCCTTAAAAAATTAAATTCTCCTTGGACATCTAAAAGTGCGAAATTATTTGACAAGGCTGTGCTAAAAATTTATAAAGTTCCGGCTTTTTTACTATTATATTGCAGAATCATCAATTTTTTATAATACTTATTCGTATAAAGGAATATTCATTCAATTTATAAAGAAAGTAAAAAGAATTGTTTAGGAGTACATGTGAGTGTTAGAAAATATCTTTTTAATATCATTTGAACTAAAAAATGGTGATCTCTTTCCCAATCTTACATCAAATTCTGCATCTATACAAAAAAAAAAAACTTATATTGCATATCCTGATGAAAATATTTTGAATTCTTCTCACAATTTGATACAGTTGATAACATTAAATCAAGAACGAGTTCTTCTTCAATATTTTGAAAAAACATATTATAATGATGATTTTCTTTATTCAAACATTAAAGCTATTAATATTAAAGACATGAACATTCTTCTTGTTCCATTACCATATAGACATGTATTAGGCATTGTTTTTGATAAAGAAACGAACCCCTACGATTACAGAAATGAAATTGTTCGATTATTACTTGATTATGCCTTAGACAAATATTTTTCTAAACCAAATAGCAATTATAAAGAAACTCTTTTATTGACTTTATTCGTAGATCTCCGAAATTATACAAATGAATCCCATCTTTTTAATAATAATCTAAATAAAATTAATTATTTTCGTAATAAACCCTACATTAAGCTTTTTGTGTTTGGAATTGATTATGCCGGAAAAAGCTCTTTAATGCGTTTGCTATCTACTGGTAAATTCGATGAAAATTTCTTTATCCCTACTAAGAAATTCCGTATCACCAATGTTTCATTAGAAAATGATATAAATCTTACATTTTGGGATATGCCAGGACAAATAATTTATAGAGAAGATTGGTTAAGGGGTGCTCAAGCCAGCAATCTCCTGCTCTTCGTAATTGATGTTGCAGATCGAAGTCGATTTGCAGAGGCTAAAGCCGCTTTTTGGAAAATGATCAATCTTTTTGATTTACAATACCTTCCATTAATTTTTTTGATCAATAAAATAGATTTAGTAGATAAGCCAATAAATAAAGAACAAATAGAACAATATTTTGAACTTTCAAAATGTACTGGCAGAGAAATTACAACAATTTGTACAAGTTTACCTACTCGAGAGGGAATCGATAAACTGAAGGATGAAATTTCCCGTATTGCTTCTCATCTATTGATGGTAAATGGAATTATTGAACCCTCTTCAATGGTTAAGTGAATACACTTCCTTTTGTTCAGACAATATCACTTTATTTTTAAAATAAGCAATTTTTAATAACTAATAATATTGATAAAAACAGATAAGATATGAATAATTATTCATTATCTTATATTTTTAGGAGTGAAATTTATCATGTGGAAAATAACAAAAGAATACTGTATGGGTTGCGCGGTTTGTACCATGCAATGTTCAGGCATCCAAATGGTGGATGGCTATGCAGAAATAGTAGATCAATCGGCTACTTGTTTGGAGCGGGCAGCTCAAGTCTGCCCTAGACAAATAATTCAAAAAGTATAAGAAAAAGTAATTAAAAAATCATAAAATAACATTCATATTAGATTATAGACATTTTTTATTATTCCTTTTTTGATTCAGATTTATTTGAGGCATTGATTCCAGAAATATTTTTATTTTTCTCATCCTTTTCAGGTTGACTCTTATTAGTTCCACCATTTTCAGATTTACTCTTATTTGATTCATTTTTCTCAATATCTTTTTTTTCAGTTTCTTTCTCTTTAGATTCAACTTTTTTTGGTGGAGGTGGAGGAGGAGAATGTTTTGAAACAATAACCTTTGCGGGCTGAATTACTTGATCCTTTATCTTATAACCTTTTTGAATTACATTGATCACAGTATCTTCAGGTAAATCATCATTAATAACTTTCATCATCACTTCATGATAATTAAAATCAAATGGAATCCCTGTTTGATCAATAGGCTCTACATGATAAGATTTGAATATCCGCTTAAGCATATCATATAATTTTTGAAAACCATGCAAAAAATTATCCATTTGATTGCTTGGCGAAAGGTTTCCGTTGGATTTTTGCTTTTGAGCAGTTTCAAAAGCTTTCTCAAAGGCATCGATTAGGGGAGTAAAAGCAGTAATAGTTTTAACTTTTGTCTTAAGTTGTACCACATCTTGCTGCTTAATATAGTGTTTACGTGTATTCTCAAGTTCAGCTTGCAGATAACGGTATTTTGATATTTGGTTCTGGAATTGTTGATCCTTCTCTTTTAATTGCTTCTTCAATTTCTCGATTTCTTCTTTTAATCTATCCATTTCGGATTTTGGTTTGCTTTTTTGTTTTGATTTTTCATTAATTTTGGAATCTGGTTTTGTTTTTTTTTCGATTTTTGATTCTGACTCAGATTTTTGTTTTGAATCAGATGTTGAAATATTTTTTGTTTCTAATGTTCTTTTAGAATCCTGCTTATCAGAAGGTACATGTCCTTCTTCTTTAATTTTTTCCTGTGAATTTGTATTTGGATGCGATTCACTTGTCATTTTAGTGTCTCCTTCGATTTCTGCATATTCTTTGTTCTTTCTATCGAATTTCTGTTTAAATCTTATAAAGGTTATTTCTTAGCTTTTTTTATTTCATTGTGCTATATTAATGATCCGTGCTATTTAAATTTCAAATTGATTTACTTAGCGCTTTCTTACTCGGATACGGCGTTTTCTTTGTAATTTAAGCGATTTTCTAAATGTTATTTCCAAAATATTATCGTCTGCATGAAATTGTGCACGTCCAGATTTGGGACTGATACTGGTATTTAATTTAATTTTCCGATGATATTCACCTGAACTTACATCTAATTCATAAGGTGTCGCCTTTAGATCAATTTGATCTCCACTTTCATGCTCTGGAATTTCTAAAATCACCTTAAGATGTAAATCATCTTCATAAAAATCTAAAAATTGCTTAATTTGTCTTCGTTTGATCTCTTTTTGTTTTTCAACAAAATGAGCTAATGCATTATGAAATTCTTTTAATGTATTTTCGTCGTGATCAGAATCAAGTAATATTGGTTTACTTTTTATAGAATCCCATTTAAAACGAAATGATTTACCATTGAATGGATTGGTAAATTTGAAAATATAATCTTCGCCATTTTCATCTCTTACAGGTTCAAAATAATAATCCCGAAAACGATCAACAACATCCTTATCTGATAGAAGCCGGTTTAGCTTTTTTGTAATACGGTGAGAAAGTTCTTTTTTAATTGATCTAATTTCTTCGGCGTTTTCACTCATTTTTTCACAATCCATTCATTCTTTTTCATCGAATTCTTAGTGAATGTGCATATTTCTAAGAAGAAAAATATTTAAAAAAGGTTTCGATGAATTTTTATGTTTTTTCATAATTTTTTTTTGTTTTTTTTTATATTCATTTTAATTTTACTGGAATATTTATTTCTAATATTCCATTGCGAAATGATGCATGAGCACCGTCAATATCACATGGTTTAGGAAGATTGACAATTGATCTCTGCGTTCCATTTATTATTTCTAATTCTGTAGAAGAAATTGCAAAAAGATCAATTTCATTTTTTCGAATGCAAGGAATTTCGACTACAACAGTAATATGATCATTATCATCGAATATTTCGATAAACCGCTCGTTTTCTTTTTGTAAAGAATCATTTTCATTTAAATCTATATGATTAGCACTATTTATTTCACTTTGTTCGATTTGTTCTGGAAAAGATGTAATGAAATGCATAAATACATGCCACAGATCAAAAGGTTCATCATGTGAGTTAGCCATTTAATCACGTCCTAAGATTTGATGGTAAATAATGATTTACTATTATTATTTAGGTTTTCATGATATATAAATGTTAACTAAATGTTGTCATAAAATTTGTTAGTAGATTTGGAATTATTCTGATAAAATTCGGAATCTTTTTAGCAGTAAAGTCCACTTATTTTCTTGATGCCTACAAAAAAAAAAATCGATGATCTTGATATTCAAATTTTGAAGTATCTTCAAAATGATGCCCGCCGGAGTCTGAAAAAACTAGCTGACAAATTAAAGAAAAAAACAAGCACTATATATCATCGATTACAACGATTAAAATCTAATGATGTAATTCTTGGATATTCTATTATAATTAATCCAGATTACCTCAATATTCATAGAATTGGGATTCATAAGGTGAAAATGAAACCTCTTAATATCAGCTCGCTTGACGGGATGTTTCTTTCGAGTTTTGCTAATTTTATAAAGACAGAATTTCCAGAAGTATTATTCATTGCGTTATCAGAAGATTCTCAAGCAATTTATCTAATCTCATTTCATTCCTCTGAAACAACATTGAATGAATTCCTTTCAAAACTTAAAGAAAACCCCTATATCTCTGATGTTGATTCAGAATATATTAGTAATATCGTAAAAGGACAAAAACTATTTAACTTTAATGAAGATTGGATCAAAAAAGCTACCAGGCGATTTAAAAAAGATAAAAAGAAGAAAATGGAAGAAGATGAATCTGAATTAATGGAGATTAATTTGGATGAAGAAGAAGAAGAATTTGAAAAATTTGGAATTGATGCAGAAGAAGAGGTAATTAGTGATATAATTGAAGAAGATGAAAGCGAAAAAGATGAAGACTCAGATATTGAAATAAAATTTTAATTAAAAATTTTAAAGCTTAAAATATAGAAAAAAAATGGAAAAAAATGGATTTAAATTGATTCTTATTTTTGGATAGTCATTAAGATTTTTTTATTCATTTTTTTATTTAGATTCTTTGTGGCGCCGCTTTATTAAAGCTTTTTGAACATTGCGCCAACGTTCACCATGTAATGGAAAGATAATTAACAGTGAAATAACTAAAAGGATTCCTACAATATTAGCAACACTCATTAAAACTCTTAATCCTAACTGTAAATTACCGATATTTTCTCCTTCTTGAACGCCTAGCACGTAATCACTCCATCCATAACCAGATAATACTACCATAATAACTAAAACCACCAAAATTGTGGAATATCGGTTAATTAATGAATTTACACCATAATATGTTCCCTGACGTCGTTTTCCAGTTTTTACTTCATCTTCATCAATCACACGTCCAATTAGGATATCAACATAATACATTGCCCCAGATAAACCTATGCCTACAAATGCCATTGCCAAAATTGCCCAATCTTGACTATTATTATTGAAAAACCAAAATGGAATTAAAGATAAAATCCAAATAGAATCACTTATGATAAAACCGATCCTCATATCAAATCTCTTTCCCATCCATTCCATCAATGGAAAAGCAGCTGCAGCAACTAATAAAGCAACTAGAAGCATTAGTGTAAGAGTAAAATCTCCTTTTTCAATTCCTAAAACCCAGATTCCATAAAGCGAAATTACAGCAGTTAAAAGTTTAAATACAAACCAATTCAGCATATTTGCGGTGATGAAAATAAGAAATGCTTTATTTTTCAAAGTTTCCTTCAATGATTGCCACATTCCAGGCATTTCTTCTGGTTTTGTCATTTCAGCAGGATCTTCTTTCATACCTAAGTGGAAAAAGAGATAACCCATAACAAGAGTTACAATTGCAATTAGCAATGCAACTTGACGATATTCAATCGGAATTTTCTCAACAACATCTGGTGGAGTGTTTGTATCTGCTGCCATTGGGTTGATTAAGAATGATGGTAAAGCAAAACCAATTAAAATACCAATAATAGTCATTGTATTTTTAATTCTATTAGCACGACCTCGTTCTCTCTCAGATTTGAACATTTCAGGAAAAAGTGCAGTTTGATTGGCAGAAAACATGGTATAGAAAAGATCATAAAGACAAATAATAAGAACCATATAAGCAGTGTTCCATCCATCAGACTCAACAGGAATTGGCCAAAACCGGGGAGGAAAGAATATTAAGAAATTCATCAAAGCAAAAGGTATGAGACTTAAGAGCACCCAAAACCTTCTTCTGCCGAATTTTGACTGGGTTTTATCGGAGATAGCCCCAATAATTGGATCATTAATACTATCCCATATTGCAAATAAAATATAGCTGGGTGCTAACCAAAAGAGATCAATACCTACCACTGCATAATAGAAGGTAAAGGCAGCAAATTGAAAGAATTGGTGGGACATTTGATCTGTTAAAGCACCAAAGCCAAAAGTCATGGTAGTTGTTGCAGAATGAGTATATTCATTGAAATTTTGCTCAAATGTGGTGAGATATTGCTCATTAGATGTGTTTTCTTCATTAGACATAAGTAAATTTCTCCTTATCATCAAAGAATTTAGAAAATAATAGAAATTTTATACAAAAATAGATCTATTCAATTAAATTTCTCTCTTAGTAAATTTAAATTGATCTCATTTGCTTTTTCTGAAAAATGATTTAATAAATGTTAAGAAAAAATTCATTCGCACTCTTATTAATTATTTATGAGACCTATAAAAAATACAAAAGTAAAAATGAAAATTTACTTTTCTTTTAATAATGAATCCAGAAATTCTTTAAATTCAGCTACATTTATCGGAATCGTTCTATTTTTCGACCAATTTTTAATTAGGTGAGGAAAATCCTTTTTCACTTTTTGATAAAGAGTAGCTACAATTGGTACTCTTAAATTTGCTTTAAAAAGAATTTCAGGTGTTTGAAAAAGCTCGCGTATTTTTCCATCAAAGATAATTTCGCCTGCATGTAATACTATTGCCCTTTTGAAAAATGATGGAATTTGATCAACTTCATGACTGATCAAAAGTAATGTTTTCCCTTGAAAATGTAAATCGAATAAAATTTTGTTTAAATCTTGTCGTGTTTTCGGATCTAAATTTGAAAACGGCTCATCAAACAGGTAAATGTCTGGATTCATTGCATAAACCGCTGCGATGGCGACTTTCTTTTTTTCACCTTGTGATAAATGAAAAACCTTTTTTTCCATTATAGATTGAATGCCGATTGCTTCAGAGGCTTTGATAATCTGCTTTTCCAATTGAACACCTCGATATCCCAAATTCCAAGGACCAAATGCTAATTCTTCTTTAACTGTGGGTAAAAATAATTGATCATTAGAGTTTTGGAATATAAGCCCTATTTTTTCCCGAATTTGTTTTTCATTTTTACGATTAACCTCCAAACTTTCTGCTATGATTTTTCCACTATGACCTGTCACCAAATGAAGGAGATTCAAAAATAAAGTAGATTTACCAGAACCATTTTCACCTAAAAAAACAACAGCTTCACCCTTTTCAATGCTAAAGGAAATCGATTGAAGAACAGAGAGATAGGGATGATAAGAAAAACTAACATCCCTAAATGAGATTATTTCAGGCATAAGCATCACTAAAAACTACAGAATTTCGCAAAATTGTGTAGTAAATCACTGAATTGTACAAGAATTGCGATTGTAAAACCACTTCCAGTTAAGAATAAATAAACCAGTGTACTTTTTGGGTTTATGGAAAATTCTAATATGGGAAATTCTCCATGATATCCCCGAGCAATCATAGCGCGGTGAATTGCTGCACCTTGATGTATAGATTGAAGTAAAAGATGGCCGAATAAGTTTGAAAGATGAATAAAACGCGCCTTAAATGGAAGTTTTTGTAAATGGCGCGTTGCATCAGCTCGTAATAAGGTGACCAAATTATCGAAAAAGAAAAAGAAATATCGATACGTTAGAATTAAAAGTGAACTAACAATAGATGGAATCTGCATTTGACGCAGAGCATGAATGATTTGTATGAAAGGAGTTGAACATATAAGGAAAGAAATAACAATTATTGTTGCTAATATCCGTAAAAAGTAATTTATTGCCAATTGTAATCCTTCAATAGTAGTGGTTAGAGTTAATGAACCAATAGAAAAACGCCACCATTCTGTTCCTGAAGTAAGAAAAATAAGAGGGATGGCAGTCAAAAATGGATAAATAATTCCTAAAACAAGCACGAATTTAAAAAATTGGCGGTTGTTATTACGAAATCCTATATTAGAAAGAATAATTGTAATGGAGAGCCCTAACCAAATACATGGTTTAGTGATTATATTATTAATTAGAATAATGAAACTAATAGTGATTATTAATTTAATTACAGGAGATACAGCAAAAAAAAAGGAATTACGAGTATGATCAAGTTCATACGCCAAGTAATTCTGGAATTTTTGATTTATTTGAACAACTAGGGACATTTTTTTTCAGCATTGATTATATGCATACAGCGATTATAAGGTATTATAAGTGCGAATAAGTTTAATTTGTCATAACTTCATTAGATTTAGATTCTGTTTGATTTTCACCAGTTATATGCTTAATTTTAACCAACTTGAAGACACCAAACATAACCGCTCCAACAATAATTGCTCCTATTAACCCAATTAACCAAGTGTGAATATAAGTATTTTCACTAATTTTAAAGCTATAATCAGGAAAAGGAGCACTTTCATATTCTATGTTTGAATCTGGTTCATATTCTTCATTATTAGTCAGATCAAACATTACCCGCTCTAATCCATCAGGACCTGCTAAATATAATGGCATCCACAAAAAGGCGCCTAAAATGACCATTGATCCTCCAAAAAGTATTAATGCAATTTTGTATTCTCGTTTCATTTTGTTCAATCAGCTCCAAATAGGAATTTTTTGAATGTTTGGGATATATTCAGGAGCGTATTTTTTGAAAAACGCCACAACAAATGTTGTTATTAATGCTTCACCTAAACCAATTAAAGCATGATATCCCAACATAAATGGAACTGTAAGTGAAATTGGATAAGGAAATGAAGAAGAAATGCCAATTTCAAGCCCACAGATCAAAGATGCAGTAATTAAAGAAAAATAAGCTCCGATAAATGCACCTATCAATAAACCACGATCTTGATAAAGCCCTTCTTTTACTACTTTTGATTGCAAAGAAGACTCAGAATTTTCAGAATTCTCGGAATGATCTTGAGAAATAGGTTTGACCATACGCTTTCGAATCACCCAATATAAGAGATATCCTGGTAATGTAGCGATAGCCATATTAAATATATTTGCACCTAAGGCAAGAATTCCGCCATCTGCAAAAATAAAAGCTTGAATGGTCAATATTACTGTCATCATCCAAAATGCAGCAGAAGGCGAAATCAATATTGCCAACAAAATGAAACCTAAGAAATGTCCGCTTGTTCCAGCTGCAATCGGGAAGTTTAACATTTGAAATGCGAATACTACAGCAGTTAAGACTGAAGCAATAGGTGTTAGTTCTCCTTGTAGGGACTTTCGAACTTTTATTAAGGAATATGCACCATATGCAAAAACAACAATCCATAAAGGGATAAGGATTGTCAGATCCAATAATCCATCTGAAATATGCATAAGTAATAAAACAATGAGTATCACAATTTTTAAAATTTTTCATACTCTTATAAATTTTAAAAAAAAAATTTCAACTGATGATAAATTTTAGTAATAGCAATTTAAGCTTTTCTTCATTTGATTAAATAATTACTTATATAAAAGGACTCAACAGAATTATAATTGACTGTATTTGATAATTTGAATTTTTGAGGAAGAAACATATTATGGAAAAACCAAGCTCAATTGGGGTAAAAATTAAACCAATTTCACGCAGTCATCAATTAATTGATGATTATACAACAGAAGCTAAAAGTAAAAACCTTATATGGGCAACTACAGAGTGCGACATTACAGTTATACGAGATATAATGCGAGCTTATACAAAAAAAACTGGTGAAAAAATTAGTTTCACTGCATTCTTAATTACTGTAATCGCACATGTAGCAGAACAGCACAAATATCCCATCAACACCCTGCGTAAAGGTCGTAAAAAATTCTATATTTTCGATGATGTTGATGTAATGACGAATATCGAACGTGTTGTAGATGGTGTTAAAAAACCAACAAATTACACTGTCCGTAAGGCTCAAGCTAAAACTTTAAAAGAAATTCATGATGAAATTCGCTCAGCACAACGTCAAAAATCCGCTGGTTTATCAAGTTCAGGTAAAAAGACAGCAAAATTACTAAAAATATTAATTAAAATGCCCCGATTTATTCGTAGAATGGTAATTCACAAAATTTTCACTGATCCAATGTTAAAGAAGCAATTGCTTGGTACAATTGGAGTCACTTCTGTTGGAATGTTTGGAATTGGCATGGGAAAAATGATTCATATTACACCACATACTCTAAGTATGGGTGTTGGAGGAATTGAAAAAATGACTTATATTTTAGATGATAAGGTAGTAATTCGTGATTTTTTAGGAATTACTTTAGCGATGGATCATGCAATTATTGATGGAGGACCCGCCACTAGATTTTTCCACGATCTTCGCTATACTATAGAATACCGTTGCATTGATAAAGATTGGTGTTTTAAATCACTGGGTTTCACTGATGAAGAACTGCAAGAATTTGCTAAAAATGTCGGTCACAGACGATAAAATGACAAGATAATAATCAAATTAATCGAATAATCGTGAGATCAAGATATAAGAATTTTTTTTTATTATATTCTTTTGAAAAAATCTTGATAATTTTGATACGAACATTCAAATACAGCAATTTCTAGTAAAAATCACCGCATTTTATGTAATATAATAATTGATGGTGAAAAAAATTTTGAAGAAAATTGTGATGATAATTGGAAGTATAATTGTTCTAATCAGCGTATTTCTACCTTTCGCTGATATGACACTTGGTTGGTGGCAACACACCCAAATATTAAAAACAATTTTGGGAGATACAGTTACGAAGACATACCTCTCTCCTTTTGGAACTCTCTCAAATGATGCAAATACAGATACAACTCAAATTGAAGGTAGTGTTTTAATAATTGCTTCAGTAGGAACGATTCTTGGAGCATTAATAGCAATTATTGGAGGATTTATGGAAAAAAATTTAATTGCATTCTTGGGAGCATTAGTAATTATCTTAGGATTGGCATATTTTGTTTATAGTCTTGGCAATATTCCTGAAATTAGAGATCTCTTATATGATGAAACGGCTTCTGCAATTTTTGGTAAAAATTTAGATATATTCATCATTGTTGGAACAGCAGATCTTAAATGGCGATTAGGAAATGGATTTTTCATTGCTGCAACAGGTTCTTTAATAACATTTGTTGGAACAATAATTAAAGAAAAATAAATTTATTTTTTTATAATCTTTTTTTCAAACGGCTTTAATTCCGGCGGTATTTTCATACTTGCATCCACTTGAGAATAAAATAATGCTACTAATCCCATAAGTCGTTCACGATTCTCTTCACCAGTTTTTAAAAAGAGAAAGCGCGCATTTGGTAATTGATAAGCAATTTTAGGATAATCGCTTTGATCGTGAATTGCATCATGAGTTCCATTAACAACAATTATTTCTTGCGAAATTCTATGTAAATTTCCATATAATTCAAAATTTCTGACTTGATATGCAGCTCTTTTCCATTTCCATAATTGAGCCCCATTGATAAAATCAATAGCTCTTTGCTTCTGCACCGGCTCATGCATATTTCTTAGTTTACACCCACGAATTATGGGGCGAAGAAGATAAAATAACCATGTAGGTAATATGGGAGCAATCCATTTTAATACAAATTTAGAAAACCATAATGTATGCATTGGATCTACAGTAATAATTGTAGGAGCTTGAATTGATCTATCAATTAGTCCTTGCATTATTACTGCAGCTCCCCAACAAGGACCCATTAAAACAAAATCAGTTTCGGATAAATCTAAATATTTTAACGCAATTTGGATATCTTGTGATTTTTGACTCATGGTGAACTGGCTTTTCCAGCGATTCATTTGGCTACTTTTTTTTTCTCGAGTTTCGATATAATAAAATTCTACTTTTTCGTATAACACTTCAAATAGATCTCGAAATCCAGATGGAATTACCCCCCATCCTGGAACGAACACCAAAGGTCTTATAGATATTGGGTGTTCTGGACAATAATGTAAAACTCTTATTTTTCCATGAGGAACGGGAATGAAAATATGTTTTGAGATTGAAGGATCCCAAAAATCAGGAATTTTCACACGATGTGTAGATAACAAAAGATTTTCAAGATGATTTGCTAATTCAGATGAAATTGAAGTCATTTCTCCGAGTTTTAAAGGTTCTATTAATGTTTGAACTGAAATTTTTTGTGAATTCATAAGTATTACCTTAGATCTAAGATGTAAAAAAAAAATTAAAGAAATTAGAAAAAAAGAATAGAAATATACCTATTCAGAGCCATTTATTTTGATTTTTCTTTTCAATCTCAGTTGTTCTTGAATATTTCGAAGTTTAACACCATGTAATTTGTACAAAGATAAAAACATGATTACAAGCAACAATCCTACCATCGAAATTGGAGTCATTAATAATTTCAATCCTAAAATCATATTCTGTTGTTGTTCTAAAGTCGGTTTAACCAAGAAATCTTCCCACCCATAGCCTGTAAGAACCACTGCAATAACTACAAATACCAAAATAGTAGAATATCGATTAATTAGGCCATTAATACCATAAAATGTCCCAGTTCGTCTCTGACCTGATCGTAGTTCATCTTCATCGACAATGTTACCAATAATCGGTTCAACAAAGTACATTGCTCCAGAAAGACCTACACCCACGAAAATCATGCAGAATATGGCCCAATACGGTTGATTTTCCAAGAACCAGAAAGGAATTAATGCAAATATCCAAAAAACCGAAGACATAATAAAACCATTTCTCCATCCGAATCTTAATCCAATTGATTTCATTAATGGAAACGCGGCTGTTGCGGATAAAAATGCAACTAATAGAATTGAAGAAACTAAAATTCCCCCCTCTGCGATTCCTAAAACAAATATAGCATAAAGAGGCACAATCGTAGTTAATAATTTAAATACAAACCATTTTACAAGATTGGCAAGAGTAAACATCATAAAATCACGATTTGATAAGATATCTCGAATCATTTGGAAAAAGCCAGGTGCATCCTCAGATTCTGAAGGTTGATGATGAATATTTTCTTGCATACCCCAACGGAAAAAGGTTAATCCTGCTATGATAGTGAGTATTCCAACAACAATCCCAGTTAAAATATAACTATCTGTAATTGAAATTAATTCTTCAGTTTCTCCTGTTTGCGGAGTCATCGGTTTAATAAAAATAGTGGGCAAAACGAATCCAATAATTACACCAACAATTGTTAATACCGATTTCCATAAATTTGCATATCCACGCTCTTCTTCGGTTTCAAACATATCTGAAAATAAAGCTAATTGATTACATGAAAAAATGGTATATATTGCATCATATATCATAATGATAAGTAACATATATGTAAATTTCATCCAGTAACTCCAATGAACACCTACTGTAAATAATAAAACATTGGAAATTCCAAATGGAATTGTACTTAACAAAATCCAAAAACCCCTGCGTCCAAATCGACTTTGTGTCCTATCTGAGATTGGTCCAAGCAACGGGTCGTTAATTGAATCCCAAATTGCAAATACAATAAATCCAATCATCAAGTGATTAATATTTATTTGAACAACAGCATAGTAAAAAGTAAAAACGAGAAATGTAAACATTTGATGAGACATTTGGTCAGCAAGAGGTCCTAACCCAAAAGCAATTGTTTTAGACTTAGAAATCCGAGTATACCCATTTGTAAGGCGTGTAGTTTCCATAATTTTTTCACATAATATCATAAAATTATAATTGTTTACAATAAACGATCGTTTATATAAAACGGTTTTTAAAATAATAACAATTTGATCATGATATCGCAAACATTTTATTTAAATGTAGAAAGTAAATTTATTATTATTATTAACTTATGAGTGCGAATAAGTTAATAGTCAGAAATGTATTCTAAATCACCCCCTTTTTTAGCTTTTTTTCGATTTTTTTTATTTAGAAAGATATAAAAAATTCTTTTGGAAATATCTGAATAATTCTTTTGGAAATTTCTGAAAAACTTTAAATTTTATATGCATAGAAACTATATTTCTCAGTCAGATCGAATAATACATTTTTGAGGCAGATCTTGTGATTTTATTTAATTCGAAAATTTATCAGAATTTATGCGGATTTTTATGGATTCGTCCTTCAGGAGTACCTTATTTTAAATGGTTTTCGCCCGAAAATGCTAAAGAAACATGGAATATGAATGAATTATTTTTCTCTGGATTTTTCAGCGCTATTTCTTCTTCAAGTGAAGTATTTTTTGGTAGTGATCCACTCCGATATCTTGAATTTTCTCAATATAAAATTTATACTGAAAAAACTAAAAATAATGATCTTTTTGTTGTAATTGCAAAGAAAGAAACTCCTGAACAAATAGCTAAAACTGTTTTAGAAAGAATGTTAGAACACTATTTTGAGAGTAATTTATCTTCTATTCATGAAATTGAAGAAGATTGTGGAAGTGTTCAAGAAAAATTCATGAAAATATTATCTGAGATTGAAAAAAATTGGAATAGAATAAAAAATAAAAATACTGATAAAAAAAAGCAATCAATTCATCAATTTTCAATTGAAAATAATATAAAACCTGAGATAACTGCAACTTTGACAATTGGTAAAGATGGAATTCACCGTCAAGCAAAGAAAATAGCAGAATTAGAGCAAAAATTAGGTGCTGTCAGTATTTTGGGGCGGACTATAGGCCACACATTAAACAATATATTAGCAACTATATTGGGCAATGTAAATTTGTCTAAATTAGAAGTTCCTGAAAAAAGTGAAATATTTAAAAACTTGGATGAAACAGAACATGCATGCATCCGTGCGAGAAATCTCATTTTTCAATTATTAAATATCTCGAAAAATATTAGCTCAGCAACATCTTCTAAAGAAATCGAATTAATTGCCAAAAAGAAAATACAAGAAATTGATAATAATAAAAATCATATCTTTCCTAATATCATACAAGATAATGTAAAATCTTTGGTTTTGGGAAAAGGAACAATTCTTTTGATGGATGATAATGAGGCAATTTTGGAAACTGGAAGAAAAATGATCAACAGATTGGGATATAAAGTTAAAACTTCGATTAATTTAAAAAATGCCTTGGCGACTTATATTAAGAATCAGAAAGAGGGAACTCCATTTGATGCAGTTATATTAGATTTTTCAGAGATAGGAGGAGTTGGAGAATTTGGCTCATTAATTTTGAAATATGTAGATCCTAAAGTCAAAGCTATTGTTTCCAGCGGATACAGTGGAGATCCAATCTTTAACAATTATCGAAAATTTGGATACAGCGGTGTTCTCAAAAAACCTTACAATTTAGGTGAGTTAAGTCTGATTTTATCACAAATATTAAATCAAACTTAATCACCAAGAGCATTAAATAGTTGAAAATAGAATAAAAATTATGAATTATCAAGATGAGACCACTGGAATCTTTTATCAAATAATTGGAGATGGAATCCCTATTCTTTTCTTGCATGGATTGGGAGTAGATCATCGAACCTTGTTTTTTATTTTTGAATCATTTTTCCAAAATCACCCAAAATTTTCATTCCAACGAATTTTTTTAGATCTTCCAGGAATGGGAAAAACACCCCCAAATTCAAAAATTCGCAGTTCTGATGACATTCTAAAGTTATTACTTAAATTTATCAAAAATACAATTGGAGATTCCCGATTTATTCTTATAGGACAGAGTTATGGCGGATATCTAGCTCAAGGAATAATGTATCACATTCCTATGTCGATAATCGCTGCAATTCTAATTTGTCCAGTGGTAATTCCTGAAGTTGATAAAAGAAATGTTCCACATCGGCAAATTATAAAGAAAAACCCGAAATTTTTGGTAAGTCTTTCTGAAGAAGAACGACAAGATTATTTAAAAAATACAGTAATTATTTCACCAGAAAATTGGAAACTTTTTTCAAAATATATTAGATCTGCATTTTCAACCGTAGATAAATCATTTATTTCGGAATTTTTCCATCACCATTACCCATTTCTCAAAAGCATGCAAGATTTAAAGCAATCTTATCAATTTCCAACATTATTTTTACTTGGAAAGCAAGATAGTACAGTAGGATATAAAGATCATTGGCAATTTTTATCTCAATTCTCCCACGCTTCTTTTTTTATAATAGATGCTGCAGGTCATAATTTATTAATTGAACAAACCACACTGATTTTTAACATTCTTGAATGGTATTTTAATCAAATCGAAAATAATTCTAATTGAACATAGAACAACTATAAGGTACATAAAAAAAACTGAACTTATTCGCACATTATGTGTGATTAGTTACAAATCTTTCCTGGAATTATTTCAATTCCCAAAAAAAAGGATAAAGAATCCTTTTAGAGCCAACCTGGAGATAATACAAGAAATTCACTAAAGAAGCGTAAAAAAAAAAGAAAGAAAAAGGAAAAAATGGACGTTTCTTAAAAAAAGATTTAAATTCGAACTGAACCATAAATTCTTTGTTTGATCCATGGAAGATTACCAATTTCTTGCATAGGAATCTTTCCTTGAATATTTACAATATGAAATCGATTGGATGGATCAATTTCAAGAGATTCTTCGCATAAATCATAAAATTCATTAATTTGACAAATCTTGGGCGCTCTCGATCTATTTTCACTTAATTGCATCAATTTCACAGGTTCTGAGCGGAATAACCAAAAAGCATCTTCTTTCCTTATTTTATACTGCTGGATCGAAGAAATTTTACTAGCATATAAGCTCACATGAGATTTTATTACAGCTATATCATCATTAGATAATGCTTTTTTCACTCCAAATTCATAATAGAAAGAATTATTATCAGCATGTGCATGAATCAAAATAATTTCGGGAAAGAGCTTTTTTACAATTTCCATTACAATTAATGCCCCAATTTTCTGATTTTTAATATTATTCATATTTTCATTCATTTTTTCTCACTAATTGATTCATTTTTATGATATTTTCTCTATTTTTTCAAAAAAAAAGACTTAAAGTGTTTTATTCAAATTCTGATTTTTTTAAATAATTTTTAAGATTCTGTTAAAAACATGGGCAATTGAAGCTAAAATGGTTAAATCAGTATCTATTTTAATTCGATCCTTAATTCTTTCTAAACCCTTAATAAAATATTCGGTTTTTTACAAGAAAGAAATCATAGTTATAAAAATCAATTAGTGAGAGAAGTGCTTCCAAATGGAAATGGATAAACCTTAATATTAAGGAAATTTCTTCCTGCTTTTTTCATTTTTCTATCACATTATATTGAAATTGATTTCATTATCAGTTGATTATAATAAAGTAAAATCCAATATATGTAAAATATCTACACAAACATAAAAATCTTTATATTTTTCTCAGAAAATTATGATTCTAAAGAAAATTAGGGGAGACAGGCAGAAATGGTCATGCAACTGGAAGTTATATTTCTTTCCAATAAGATGAATAGAATCCCATTTTTATTGAATCCTGCCAGAGTTACATTATATTAATCTTGGTTAAATTTACCGGATCTATTTTGAAGTGTTCAAAAATTCGCTCACTGCTACGCAAGAAAGGATATATTAAATCAAAACACTGCAAAACGCCATATCTCCCATATATTGAAAGCAAAATACAAGAAGAT
Organism: Candidatus Harpocratesius sp.; assembly: GCF_054039255.1. NCBI lineage: Archaea > Promethearchaeati > Promethearchaeota > Promethearchaeia > Promethearchaeales > Promethearchaeaceae > Candidatus Harpocratesius > Candidatus Harpocratesius sp. Next base: position 13,560 of record NZ_JBPLBG010000008.1, on the reverse strand, counting down.
TTGTTCCTAAAGCAATGCAATCGATTATTTGAAACCTCACTTACTACGGGTAATTTTAGTTATTTCTACCCGACGCAGTGAGCCAACGAGTGAAGTTAGTTTTACACCAAATAAAACGATTCCATTGCATTTTAATTCACAACACTTTTTCTATAATCATTTACCAGAGTAAATTCCTATTATACTATTGTTGAATTAAAATAAAAAATTTTTTTCCTGATCTTTTTTGTATCTCAGAATTTTTAACAATCATTTCACTATGCCTATTTAGAAAAAAATGAAAATCGATCTTCATGGATATGAATTATCAGATGCAATCGTAGAAATTAGTTATGCAATTCGAGAACTTGACTTGAAAAATGACCATGTTATCGAAATCGTTCATGGTTTTCATTCAGGCCAAGTTTTGAAAAATTACATACGTTCTAAAAAATTTCTTCAAGACATGAAAAAAGATGGTTATTTTTTAAAAGCATTAAGTGGAAATAATCCTGGCTCTTCCTTTTTTCTTGTAACTATGAATCGATAAATTATTTCTCTCCTAAAGAATAATTGATATACTAATTAAAGTTCTGTGATAAAAAGTTATTCAACGATAATAAAATAAATATGCAATGTTTCGTTATTCCAGTTAGATAAAGAATAAAAATCATCAAAAAAAAATGCTTTTTTACTCTTTTTAGTAGGTTAAATTTATGTTATTTACAGATATGAATATCGATTCTCGAATAATCCAGGCGTTGGAAGAGAATAATATAGCTTCCCCCACTGAAATCCAAGAACAATGCATTCCTTACGGTCTTTCTAAGCAAAAGTCACATGTCATTGGCCAAGCGAAAACTGGTTCCGGAAAAACATTAGCTTTTGCAATTCCAATAATTGAAAAAATAAATCCTAAAAATCACCACATTCAGGCAGTTGTTATTGTTCCGACTCGTGAATTATGTAAACAGAACGCTTCTGTATTCCGATCGATTACTATGTATAAAAAAGTAAAAATTGTCGAAGTTTATGGTGGCGCTTCGATTCGTGTTCAAATAGAGCAAATCCACAAAGGGGGGCAAATATTAATTGCAACTCCAGGAAGATTAATTGATTTAATAAAACGCGGAGAGATAAATTTCAGACAGGTAAAATTTGTAGCTTTAGATGAAGCAGATCGCATGTTGGACATGGGTTTTCTTCCAGATATCGAATTCATCCTTATCAAATCTATGAAAAATATTTCACCACGTTTATTCTTATTTTCTGCAACTTTATTAGCCGAAATTAAAGATATCATCCGAAAATTCACAAAAAACGATATTGTACATGAAATTGATGTTAGTAAAGATTCCCTAACTGTAGAAAATTGTGATCAATATGCATATAATATCGAAAATAATAAATTCTGGAATTTTATTAGAATATTAAATGAAGAACGCCCCGATTTTTCAATAATCTTTACAAAAACCAAGCGAAATGCCGAAAAAATATCACATCGATTAAGTCAAGAGCGAAATTTAACATTTAAATTAAAAGTAGGATATGTCCATGGTGATTTAACTCAAGCAAAACGAGAAAAAACTGTTTCAATGTTTCGAAAAAGAGAAATAAATTGCTTAGTTGGCACTAACGTTTTAGCGCGTGGTTTAGATTTTCCTAAAGTGTCTCATGTTTTTAATTATGATATTCCTCGTGATCCTGAAGATTACGTTCATAGAATTGGCCGAACTGCTAGAACCGCTGGAATTGAGAGAAATGTTACAACTGGTAAAGCAATCTCACTTGTGTCTTCAGATAATCGAATATATCTAAAAAATATTGAAAAATTACTAAAAAAAAAGATTGAAAGACGTCCTATACCAAAAAGTCCTACAAAAATTCTTAATAATAAAAAAAAAAGCGATACCCATTCCTATATAAAAACCGATCTGCTTAAAAAATCTTTAAAACAAAAAAGGAAGAAATTTTCTTCACAAAATATATCAAAATCATCAAATATATACAGAAAAGGATTATCTTTACAAAAGAATTCAAAAAAAAATAATTCTGTCAGAAAAAGAGGAAATTCGAAAAATTACTCTTTTAAAAAACGCAAAATCATTATAACTTCAATAAAGTAACTTTTTTCCAAATTATGATCGAATATATTTATTCTTGCCCATATTTATGATCAAAATTGAATATATTTGCATAAGAATTAAATAGAATCTGCTTTTTTTTGATTTGAATAATCATTCTATTAAATTCTAATAGAAATTTATTCTATTATTATATTTTGAAAAATCAAATGAAGGATTCGAAAATTATGCCAAGCTTTGCAGAAACATATGAAGCAATAAAAGCTGATATCTCAAAAGGTGAAAAGAACTTTAATGTTGAATGCACCATGCTCCCTAAAGGTGCACAAGTTGAAATTAAAATGGATACCAAACCTTTTGTTTTTTTAATCGATGCACCAGTAGGGTTGGACGGAACCAACGAAGGACCCAGTCCTCTGTTAGCAATTTTAGGTAGTGTTGGAGCTTGTATTATTGCTGTAACTAAATTTTGGTCCAAAATTATGAATGTCCCTATTGAAGAGATGAAAGTTTTCAGTCGTGGTCACATTAATTTAGCAGGCATTTTTGGGATTGATGATAACATAGCACCTGGTTATGATAAATTAGAGCCTGTAATTAGAATTAAATCTTCTGCACCAAAAGAAAAAGTAGAAGAAATGATGGAAAAAGTATTTTCACACTGTCCAATTATTTATAACATGGCAGGAAACTCACCACTTAAACCAAAGCTGAAAATTACTCAAGTATAAGAATAGAAATTGAATTTTTTTAAACAATTTTAATCTTTTTATCTTTTTTTTTTGATTTTGTTGCTTGATAAATTCTACTATCCTTTATGGAAAACAAATTTAGGCATGAATATAATTAATTCATATAGAACATTAAAAATTTTAAGAGTGAGCATGATTCTGGTGGAATTAAATGGAAAATTTTGAAGAACGATATAAAGAACTTCAGCATTTATCAAAAGTGAATTATTTAAAAGCTGAAGAAGAAATCAAAAAGTATCTTCGAAATAAACTCTCTCCAATCCAGAAATTAAAACTTGAAGTAGAATTAGCAAATTGTTACTGGTTAAATTCAAAATTGGATGAAGCAAGAAAACTTTTTCTCGAAATTCTTGAAACTAGTCAAGAAAAAAATTTACATAAAGAAAATGCAGAAGCTTTAGTAGGTTTAGGTACAATTGATAAAGACACAGGAAATTTTGATTCTGCAGTACAGCGCCTAGAACAAGCAATAGCTATTTTTAAATCATTAAAAGATCAAACTAAAGAAGCATTTGCTTTGAATAGATTAGCAATAATTCGTTATTCACAAGGTTTGCTAGATGAGGCGAAAAGAATATTTCAAAGAGTACTGAAATTAACAGAAAAATCCGATGAAACGATTGCCTTAAATGCACTAAATAATATTGCAATTATTGAAGAAGACAGGGGAAATATTGAAGAATCGGTCGAAATTTATAAACATTGCACAGAACGTGCCACAGAAATAAAATTCCTTAGAGGTATTTTAATTTTTGGTAATAATTATGCTGGGTCTTTACGATCAATAGGTGAATATTCACAGGCAAAGAAAATTTATGAAAAAACATTAAAATTTGCAGAAAAAATGGGAGATATTAGAAATATTGCATTAACTTGTGAAAATTATGCCGCTTTATGTATTGATACTGGAGATTTTTCAAAAGCAGAATATCTTTTTGAACAATCAAAAGTATTTTATGAAGAAATTGATGATAAATTTTCACATATCAATATGCTTGAAAACTATGCAAAATTATGGTTACGAACAGGAAAAATAAAAAAAGCAAAAGAATTGTTAAACCAAGCACAAAGCTTAATGTTCTATTCTGGAATAAATCTTCCAGAGACAAATATTCTTTCAATGCTAGCTGAAATCTATCATCGAGAGAATAATAATAATGAAGCTTACAAAATATTAAAGAAAGCAAATGAGATTGCTTGGAAATTAAAATCAGAAATAGCGCGAGCCAAAGTTTTACTAGAACGCGCAAGAATAAACGTATCACAGTTAGATTTATGGGAAGCTGAATTCCTCCTTAAAGAAGCATATAAACTTACGAAAAAATCAAAACACATCGAATTACGGTTTCAAACACTTATTTTTTTAGCTGAAGTAGGATTACTTCGATATAAGGAAGATAATAAAGATGATTCAAGTTATTCTGAAGCAATTAAATATATTAATCAAGCGAGGGATTTGGCTTTAGAGAGGGGCTTAATGCCGTTTTACATTAATGCGAGTATTGTTCATGCAATGCTTTATACTGTCAAATTTCAATTTGATAAAGCGGAATCTCTTCTTTCTGAATCAATGCAATTAGCAGAATCACGAGGATTGACAATACAAGTACAACGTGCTAGAGAAAGATTAAATTTTATTATAAATAATGTTAAGAATCTTCAAAAAGAAGAATTATCAGATAAAATTCTATTTAGTATTACTCTCGAAGAAATCCAACAAATAATCTCTCAATATACAGGACATTCTATAATAAAAGAAGATCAAAACAAAATATTCATTGTTTCCTATAAAATAGATGATAATCTTGGACCTTTGATTCATGCTGTAGATAATATTGATATTTCAGACAATAGATACACTCAACAGATTAAATTGGTGGGGAGTCTATACCCTGTAAGTTTAGGTCATGGAAGAGATTATCACACCGGATTATTTGGCCCATATCCATTTGGAACATCAAATTTAAAAGCACTAGTATATAGTTTAACGTTATTTGATCCTACTCAAAAAAAAACACGTAATAAAGGTATCACATTTTTCTTAATATGTATTATTTATCCTGATGAGATCAGCCCTATTTTTTATGATCAACAGAAATTAGAATCATTAATCGAAATGCAATTAAAAACAATACATGAAGTTAATGAAATAACATCTGTTTTTCTTTCTAATCTACGAAAACTAATTATTCAAGAATTAATGCGTGATTTTGGTTAATACAATGATGCACGATTAATTTATTAAATAACTTAGATTTTTTATAATCATCATATCATGATCTATCAAATAAAATCATAATTACATAAGCATACGGAGAAGATCCCTCTTATTATTTTATAAGCAAATTGATGATATAATAATTATAGATGCATAATGAAGCGAAAATTGATTTTAAATGTTCTTCTTTTTATGACATTCATTCTTTCTTTTCTGATAATGGAAAATACAATCAACCTCACATCAGCGAGTAGCCACTCTGATTTTGGAAAAGAACAAGCAAATAAAGCGAGATCAATCAAAACAGATATTACAGAAGATCTTTTAAAAATTGAAAGCGAACAAAATTCAAATGAAAAAAATGATAATTTTGAATTTAAAATTTCTCTTAATCAAAATGAAGGAATGGAAATCAAAGTAGAATATCGAGCTAATGCATTACTCCCTAAAATATCCAGTGAATTCAAAATTCGATTCGATACCTTAATAGAATTCAACGATACAAATAAAGATGGAAAGTATGATATTGATAATGATCAAATAATTCAACAAATTTCACTTCAAGGTATTCATGTAATAAATCAATCAAAAATAGAACAAGGCAATATCTCTCTTTATACCTTTCAATTAGAAGATACTTCAAAAATCTTTCAACCTACAGTAATAATATCCAGCGATGCATTGATTTCCCAAAATATGGTAATATTACCAAACCAACTAAAAATTGATTTGAATTTTGTAAATTTTCCTTTTACTTCAGAAAATGGTTTGCTGGCTCTACAAATTTCGATAGAAAACACATATAATATCGTAGAACAGGAAATCACTGAAGATGAAAGCCATAATATTTCAACTAATGAACAAGGAATCAAATCAGTTCAAGCGGATTATCCATCATATTTTACGTGGACAAATGATATATCCGTAGATGGAAAGCAAAAAGAAATGAAATCATCCATTTTTTATCCAGATGAAGAAAAATTCACAGAATATCAATTATTCTTTGCCTATCCGAAAGGAAATTCCATAATTCATGATCCAAAGATTGGAGTAGAAAATACTTTTTTCCCAAGTTCAGGAACTGATTTGAATAGAAATTCAACCCCTATATGGATGTGGATAATTCTGATAACAGGATTGGTTAGTACTGTTCTCTTCATTTTATATATGAGTGTTCCCGAATTTCGACAATATTTGCTAAATCGCTATCTTCCCATGCATACTGCCCCACATCGATTAACGATGGAAGAAGTTCTGGAAAATGAAATCAGAATGAACCTAATCACCTTGATTCTTGAACGCCCTGGGATTCATTACAGTGAATTGCTCCGTGAAATTGATACATCACCCTCGAATTTAGCTTGGCATTTAGATATCTTAGAAACATACAAAATTATTCAAAAGCAGCGTTTGGGAAAATACTTAATATTCTATCCTTATTTAGACAAAAATCCATTCGCTAATTTAGATCCTACAATAGCAAAATCTAAAACTACTCTTGAAATCCTTAAAATCATTGGAGAAAATCCTGGGATTTATCAAGGAAAAATTGCTAAAAGACTTGACTTAAATCGAAAGAGTGTTCAATACCATCTAGATAAATTAGAAGAATTGAAGCTTATTCGAAGAGAAAAATTGGGAAGAAAAGTTCTTTTATATCAAAATTAAAACCACAAATTATATTTATAAAAACGCCGATATTTGCATTATGGTGCAAATTGCAGATATTCACATTCATCCTCATAATATGATACCTCAGCCTTTTCGATTAATATATAGATATATTAATAGGAAAGAAATGCCTCCATGGTTTAAATTATCATCATTGAAAGATTTTCCTACTTCTGATTTATGTTTTACAGTCGTTAATGCAGTAGGTGATAAAATAGTAACAGGATTATATGGTTTTAATGCCTATCACGCAGTAAAAACTCAATTAAAAAAAATACGAAAACAAGCGGAAAAAATCGGAGCACTTATTTATCAAAATCCTGATTCAATAAAAGAAGCAGAAGAAAATCATCAACCACTAATTCTTTTAGCAGTAGAAGGAGGAGATTTTCTTAATGAACGAATTGAACGAATAAGAGAAATACATGATATGGGAGTTAGGGCAATTACTATTGTTCATTCTGCGGATAATTGTATCGGTTATTCAACATTGTCTTTACCAGAACTTTTTAAAAATAGTGAAACACTTCCAGTTAAGAAATACGGCAAATTAACTGATTTTGGAAAAAAAGTAATTGAAGAGATGAATCTTCAAGATATTATTGTTGACATAGCCCACTCTTGTGAAGAAACAGCCTTTGACGCAATAGAACATTCCAATCAGCCAATAATTGCCAGTCATACAGGCGCTTTAGCACTCCAACCAAATTTTCCCCGCTATATTTCTGATGAATTAATTAAGAAAATTGCAGAAAAACAAGGAATTATTGGTGTGTGGCCCTTCTATATAAATTCTTATGGAACTAAACAACGGAAAGATTTAGCCAAACATGCAAAATATATCTCTTCTTTAATTGGATCTAAACACGTAGCGATTGGTACAGATATCAATGGACTTCCAGGAATCATGGAAAATTTTCACTATCCAGCAGATTTCAGCAGTTTAAAAGATGATTTTATTGTAACGGGAATTTCAGAAAATGAAGTTAGTGGAATATTAGGAGAAAATTTCACTGATTTTCTTCGCAAATTTTAATTTTTTTTTTATTTGAAGAATGCAACTAAACTTATTCGCACTAATATACACTGGTTTAAAATTTACGATTTATAAATAATTGTCGTTAAATTATCCTTAAAGAGTGTAAATAAGTTTGAGATTAAAATCTTATTTAGATAATTCAGAATAGCGAAAGCAATCTACTAAATGATCATTAACCATTCCAATTGCCTGCATAAATGCATAAATAATTGTTGGTCCGACAAATTTAAACCCGCGTTTCTTCAAATCTTTACTAATTTTCTCAGATAGGCTTGTTTTTGCGGGAACTTCATCCCATGATCGCCATTGATTTTGAACAGAAACTCCATCAACAAAATCCCATATATATTTATCAAACGAACCAAATTCTTTTTGAATTCCCAAAAAAGCTTTAGCATTGCTAATAAAAGATTGGATTTTCAATTTATTACGGATAATTCCTGGATTTTTTAGCAGGTCTTCAATTTTTGATTCAGGATACTGTGCTATTTTCTCATAGTCAAAATCATCAAGGGCTTTTCTGAAATTTTCTCTTTTATTAAGGATAGTGTTCCAGCTTAATCCTGCTTGAGCCCCATCAAGAATTAAAAACTCAAATAATTTATAATCATCATGGAGAGGCGTTCCCCATTCTTCATCATGATATTTAACCATCAAAGGACTAATATTTTCCCAACATCGTTTTTTAGCAAGGTTTTTGGTAAAATCAACACGTTTCTCAGTATTTTTACGATTCATTACTTATCACTTTTTTCCCCAATTTTCTTATTGTAATAAAATAATAAATAAAAATCGGCAAAAACATGCTAGTATAAATTACATAACCCCAAATATATGAAGTATAATTTATTAATGCCCCAAGCCACAATGGGGTAATTCCAAAGCCAATTCCAGCCATAATTTCACCAATATTAATATATTTTGAATTTCCTGTCTTAGCAGAATGATCAAAATTCACTTTCATAACAAATCCCTGCTTGATTCCCGTAGTAAATCCTAAAAATATGGTTGCACAGATTATAAAATAAATATTTTTCACGAAAATCAAACTGATAACCATAAAAAGATCTATTATTAAACACATTTTTACATAACGCACTTTTTTTTTCAATGATTTTGGCCCGATGAAATTTAAAGCAATAATTTGAAGTGCTTGCTGTCCAAAAATAAAAATATATCTCCATTCAGATCCAAAACCTGCTGATTTTAGATTATATGGGAAATTAAAGTTAATTAATGATTTTGCAGTAGTATAACCTAAATTTAACATCCAAGCAATCATGGCAGGGATTATAATATGTATATAATTTTGAGAAGAAGATTCTTTTCCCAATGATTCTTCAGGGCGGTGAATCTTAATACTATTCTTTTCTATTGTAGATGCACTCTGTTCCTTAAGTTCTTCAATTTTTGATGCCGAATCAACAAAAAAGCCAATAGGAATGACCAATAAAGCCATGATTACTGAAATAATTAGAGCAATGAAATCATTGTGGAATTGTAACACAACCAGGTATCCACTGATAAACCCACCTAAGAGGCCAAAATTCCAACTTTTATTAAATCGCTTAAAATTCAAATCATTTTGAGTTTCTGATGATAAATCTTGCCAGAGGCTGATCTGCATCATTAAATTGGGCCAAAACAGACCTAAAGCCAATCCATCTAATAACTGCATTAAAATTAGTATCGGAGTAGTAAATATAATTACTTGAGTAGAATAGGAAACCAAGCTTAATAGAAGAGAAATAATAATGGTATTTCTATATCCAATTTTTTTTGCAATAACTTGACCAATAAATGGAGTAACAATATAAAAAAGTGCAGTCATAGATAAGACTACACCAATTAAATCAGCACTCATGAGATCATTATAAATTAAATAATTTGGAAGAGCTAAAGAGAAAAGAGATTGATAGAAAGTTTTTATAAAAGCAAGTAAATAAATTGGCCAATCTTTATAAGGAAGTATATGCCGTTCTGATCGTGATTTGATGGCAATTGGGGATTTTAAGAAGAAGCGGATTGATCTCAATGTTAGTTACCATCGAGGAAAGGATTACAAAGTTCTTAAAGTTTCGGGAGATTTACACTTGATTTCATCGAAATTAGGAAAATTCTTGATGGCTTAATCTTTAATTCAAAATTCTGCATGTTAAATTATAACAAATTAAAATTCTACATTTCAGATATCGACATTTCAGATATAGACATTTCATATATCAACATTTCAGATATCAAAGAGTTAATTATCAATAGTTCAGATTTCAACAATTTATACTTCAGTAATTCAAAATATTCTTTAGATAATGGTGCTTTTCTTGAAGTATGCTAAAATTGTACAAATTATGGATATTCCAGAGAGAAAGCGGGCTTAATTTGGTGGATGCTACTATTGACGAATTTAAAAAGGGCGAATTAATTGATGGAAATTTGATTTCTGGATTAATTACATCATTCATGCTTTTTTCAAAGGAAATATTAAGAGAAGACATCAGATTAATAGAAACTGACAATCTAAGATTAATCTTCTCGCTAGATGAAGAAATAATTACCGTTCTTCTAATGGATCGTGCAGGACCTATTAATTTAGCAGAAAAAATTTTAGAACGTCTGCAAAAACGATTTATCCGAAAATATCGAGAACAAATTGAAAGAAGCTTCAGAGGTGATGTATCTGCATTTACTGAAATCACACAGCAAATAGAAGAGATTACGCAAAAACATGGTATAAAACTGATCCATGAAATGAGAAAGCGGCAAACAACAGAACAAACTGAAAAAATTAAGCAATCTATTCATGAATTTATCCTGAAAATGAAAAAGAAAGAATAAAAAAAACTAATCTACACTTGATGAAATATAATTGAATTTATCAATTAAATTATAGCATTTGCTGATGAAATGAAGATATTTTTATCTATTTTGAACTATTTCCCTGCAAGCATATCAGCAATATCGCCTTGCACAGAGTTAATTGGCATGATATTGAATTTCTCGACTAATACCTTAATTACATTTTCAGATAAGAAAGCAGGTAAAGTTGGACCTAAACGGATATTTTTTATTCCCAAATAGAGCAAAGCAAGCAAAACTATAACTGCTTTTTGCTCATACCATGCAATATCAAATGAAATTGGAAGATCATTAATACTATCAGTCTTGAAAATTTCTGTTAATTTTAAGGCAACGAGTGCCAAAGAATATGAATCATTACATTGACCTGCATCTATTACTCGAGGAATTCCATCAATATCACCTAAATCTAATTTGTTATAGCGATATTTAGCACATCCTGCGGTTAAAATAATTGTATCATTTGGAAGATTTTTAGCGACATCTGTATAATACTGTCTTGATTTCATTCTTCCATCACAACCAGCCATTACTATAAATCGTCGTAAAGCACCGCTTTTAATCGCTTCAACAATTTTATCCGCAACACCTAATATTGATTCGTGAGCAAATCCTGTCATCACAGTTCCTTCCTCCAACTGGGTAGGACCCGGCAATTCTAAAGCGCGCTTAATCAGCATTGAAAAATCTTTAGGTTTATCATCCACTCTATCAGGAATTCTGGGAAGCCCAGTAAATCCAACTGCTCCAGTAACGAAAATTCGATCTTTATAACTCTTTTTAGGAGGTACCAAACAATTGGTGGTCATTAAAATGGCGCCGTTGAAAGATTCAAATTCTTTGGTTTGATGCCACCAAGATCCACCATAATTTCCCACCAAATGAGGGTATTTTTTCAATTTTGGATAGGCATGAGCTGGTAACATTTCTCCATGAGTATAAATATTAATTCCTTTATCCTTAGTCTGCTCCAATAATTCATATAAATCGCGCAAATCATGACCACTAACCAATATCGCCGGTCCTTCTTTTACCCCTAAATTTACAGAAGTCGGTTGAGGATGACCATACGTTGTTGTATTTGCTTCATCTAAAAGAGCCATTCCTTTGACACCAAATTCACCGACTTTCATTACGAGTCCAATCCAATCTTCAACAGTTAAAGAACGATCTTGTGTATCGATCAATATTTGCTCCAAAAATTGATAAATTTCATCTTTTTCAAAGCCTAACACCATCGCATGTTCTAAATATGCTGCTAAACCTTTTAATCCAATAACAGCTAAATCTTTTAAAGAGCGAAGATCAACATTTTTAACAGATAAAGGATCTTCCATCTTTCCTTTTAAAACTAAAGCAGTAATATCAGAGCTAGAGACTTCAGTTTCCCACTCTGCCCATTCAGGAATATCTTTCAAATTTACCTTTGGTTCAGATACATTTGAAGATTTCTCTTCGATCTCTGCCTTAAGTTTCCGTCGAAGTTCAAACCCTTGCTTAATTTGGCTTGAAAACCAAGCATCATCAAAATTTGCATTTGTAATTGTTGCAAATAGTATTTGTATAATATAATGTGAACCTTGAGTTGTATCAATTTTCAAGCTTCGAGCAAGTTTATTCCAAAATGCAATTTGTTTACAGACAAATATCGCTGCGTATTGCAAATTTGCCGTATCTGATGGTTTTCCACATACACCGCGTATGGTACAACCTTTATTATTAAGTGCTTCTTGGCACTGATAGCAAAACATTTTATTTTCCATGATGAATCCTCTATCTAAAGGGTAAGTAATGTATCGCTACCTTCCATTTAATTTTCGGTACGTACTGGTTCGTACGAGCCCATTTTTGCGGGAATGGAATTCACGATGCTTATACTCAAAAAGTAAATTGATTTTTTTACTTCTATTTCATAATCATTTTTCTTATATTTCTGTCTTTAGTTAAATCGAATTTTATTATGCTTTACTTTTTTTTATTCCACTTCTTAAGTTTACAAGTTAACGATCCGACAAAAATATTTTCTCAAAAATAGTTGAAAATTCATCGATGAATGCGACTTACAATAAAAAAGTTGGGGGGCATGTTTTATTAAACTTTTAGTAAATTCTTTAATTTCAATTTTTTTACTAATTTTAAGGCTAAACCATTGACAGAGTCGAGTTTCCATAACGGAATTGACTTTGGGGATGTATTTATTCTCAATGCGTGAACAGAGCTTAATTCGTCTAACAATTCTTCATAGGAAACAGGAACAGATTTCCTTGTTAGCTTTAAACGAAGCAATGATAACAGAAGCAAGGCAATAACGCATATAAATACATGGGCGCGAATACAACTATCTGAATAATGATACATTGGACGAATAGCGATAGAAGTTGGAGATTTCATTTTACGAAATGCGTGTTCTACAATATACTGTTCACGATATCCCCAAATTATCGATTCGGGAGGCCAATCTAACCTATTTGTAAATAGAATAGTCTTTCCCAAGGTTTCTATATGCTTTTTCTTCTCTTTCTCATCTATTTTTATCTTAAATGTGACTTTTCCATAGCTACCAGAAACTTTGAAATTTATAATGCTTCTAAATGGATTTTTTCCAATCATTGACTCTATTTTCTTCTCAACAGCCTCTTTATCACGCCATTTCTTCACGTTAAGCCTATTATTAAAGTATTCATTAATATTCGAGATTATTTCATTAAGTTTCTCATTAAGTAAGATTACATATTTCTTCTTCTTTTTTGAGTCTAAAACAACATAGACATCTCTTTCTGCACCGTATATCCTTTTTGAAGTTTTATAATACTCTATCACTTTATTTGAGGCAGATAAAATTGTTTTAGTAAATTTCTTTTGAGGTATATGAAGAAGTTCTTTCTATGTAGAATTTAGCGCAGATACGATGAAACCAAATCTTGATTGATCAATTGCTTTAAATGCTTCTGAGGAATGATT